>JACPDY010000079.1 GCA_016183775.1 Bacteroidota bacterium | reverse complement strand
TCGAGGATGAAGCTCGCTTTGGGAGAATTAACAACTTAACCAGATGTTGGGTTCCTAAAACAGAAAGAGCAGAAATAGAACGGCAACTTATTCGAGAATACACCTACGCTTATACCGCTGTTTGTCCGCAAACCGGAGAGGCTTACTCCATCATCTCCCCTTTTAATAATACTTCGGCCATGAATACATTTTTACATGAGTTCTCCAGTCATTTTAAGCACAATCGAATAATACTCACATTGGATGGTGCAGGATGGCACAAAAGCAAAGATTTAAAGCTTCCCAACAACATACGATTGTTATTCTTGCCGCCCTACTCTCCACAATTAAACCCAGTTGAAAATATTTGGGACTACATGAGAGAACAAAAACAATTCAATAACCATATCTTCAAAAGTATTGATCACGTAGAAGAGCATCTTCAACAAAAATTATGGCAATGGGGGGGGGGGGGGGGCACCTAATGCGCTAGCAGCCAATTATTTCCGGTTCCCATTCCTACTTCAATGGGTACTGCCATCGGTAAAGCCGTTTTCATGTGGTGCTCCACAATTGGTTTTATTGTTTCCAATTCTTCTTTGTGAACATCAAACACCAATTCATCATGCACCTGGAGCAACATTTTTGAGCGAAGTTTTTTTGAGGTAAGATCGTTATGAATATTTATCATGGCCAGTTTTATCATATCCGCAGCCGAGCCTTGTATAGGCGCATTTATAGCATTTCGCTCGGCAAAGCCGCGTACCGTCGCGTTATTTGAATTAATATCACGCAGGTAACGGCGGCGGCCCAGTATCGTTTCAACATAGCCCTTGCTACGGGCATTTTCAATGCTCATATCCATGTACTCCTTTACCTGCGGGTACTTCTGGAAATAATTTTCAATGATCGTGGCTGCTTCCTTACGTGGAATATTTAATCGTTCCGACAAACCAAAGGCAGAGATGCCGTAAATAATTCCAAAGTTCACCATCTTCGCATTGCGACGCATATCGCCGGTCACTTTATCTGACTCAACACCATACACTTTGGCAGCAGTTGCAGCATGGATATCCTGTCCGCTGTTAAATGCCTCTATCATTGCAGGATCTTTACTCAGCTCTGCCATAATGCGTAATTCTATCTGCGAATAATCGGCCGATAATAATATGAATTGCTCCGAGCGTGCTACAAACGCCTTGCGTATCTCACGTCCGCGATCAGTACGGATAGGAATGTTTTGTAAATTCGGATTATCTGAACTCAGGCGCCCGGTCACAGCTACTACCTGGTTATAAGTAGTGTGAATACGGCCTGTACGCGGGTTGACTAACAATGGCAAAGTATCGACATATGTGTTCTTCAGTTTAACCAATTCGCGGTAGTCGAGTATTCTTCTAACGATCTCATGTTTGTTCGCCAGTTTTGTCAACACATCTTCACCGGTAGCGTATTGGCCGGTCTTTGTTTTCTTTGGTTTCTCAACAATTTTAAGTACTTCAAACAATATCTCACCCACCTGCTTTGGCGATGAAATATTGAAAGGAGTTCCTGCAAGCTTTTTTATTTCGTTCTCAACAGTTACTATATCCGTTTCAAGGCCTGCAGATATCTGTTTCAATGCATCAGTATCTAACCGTATCCCTTCCGCTTCCATAGCCGACAAAACAGGAATAAGAGGAATCTCCACTTCTTCAAATAATTTAGTGGCGTGAACATCAGCAAGCATGGATCCAAATTTTTCTTTCAGCTGCAATGTTACATCAGCATCTTCAGCGGCATAATCAACTAGCGTTTCCACAGGTACATCACGCATACTTTTTTGCTCTTTACCCTTTTTTCCGATCAATGTTTCAATGGATACGGGGGAATAATTCAGGTAAGCCTCAGCAAGCACATTCATGCCATGACGCATATCGGGTTGAATAAGAAAATGCGCCAGCATTGTATCAAATAATTTACCCTTCACTTCTAAGCCATACCACTTCAAGATTGACATATCATATTTTATATTCTGCCCGATCTTAGTAATAGACTCATTCGCGAACAACGGCTTAAACTCATCAACCACCTGTTGTGCATCATGGTACGCCTGGGGTATTACAACATAATAAGCCTCGTGCGCTTTCCAGGCAAATGACAAGCCAACCAGCTCAGCATTGTGCGCGTCGACACCCGTTGTCTCAGTATCAAAACAAATTGCTTTTTGAGCGGTCAGATCTTTAATCAACTTCTGCCGTTTTTCCGTGGTATCGACAAGGTGATAGCTGTGAGGTGTATCCTGAATAGTGTGATGCACTTTTGCCTCTTCTTCAGTTTCCACAGCTATATCCTCCTCTATAGCCGCCAAAGAAGGGACAAGAGAACCGGCTTGAGCGAAAATATCTATCTGACCATTATCGCTTTTGGCAGCTTTCTTTTCACGACCGCCGGATACTTCCTGCCTCTTGGTGACTTGCGGCTCCGGAATATCTTCTCCCAGAACCTGCTGGACCAATCGTCTGAACTCAAGTTCTGTAAACAACTCGCGTAACGCATCCTTATCGGGCTCTTTAAGCGCAAGACTTTTCTCATCAAACTCAACAGGTACATCACAAATAATTGTCGCAAGCCATTTTGACTGCTTAGCCTTCTCAACGTTATTCTCGACTTTTTCTTTAAGCTTACCCTTCAACTTATCCGTATTCTTCAGCAAATTCTCAATTGTATCATATTCTTTAATGAGCTGAATAGCCGTCTTTTCTCCTACCCCCGGAATGCCGGGAATATTATCCGCTGCATCGCCCATCAAACCTAAAACATCTATCAGTTGATCTATACGCTTGATATCCCACTTTTTTAATATTTCAGGAACACCTAAAATTTCCGCACCATTTCCAAGCCTCGCCGGCTTATAAATAAATATTTTGTCCGAAACCAGCTGCCCGAAATCTTTATCAGGTGTCATCATATATGTTATGAATCCATGCTGCTCGGCCTTCTTAGCGAGGGTACCGATGATATCATCGGCTTCGAAACCATCTTTTGTAATAACGGGAATATTAAAACACTCTACAAGGCGATAGATATAGGGAATGGCTTTGGAAAGATCCTCGGGCATTTCTTCGCGATGCGCTTTATACGCTTCAAACTCTACATGGCGGGCAGTAGGGGCAGCTGTGTCAAACACCACAGCTATATGGCTTGGTTTCTCCTTTTTTAATATTTCGAGCAGGGTGTTAGTGAAACCAAAAATGGCGGATGTATTTAACCCTTTGGAATTAACCCGATGGTTATTACTGAACGCGAAATAAGCACGGTAAACAAGCGCCATCGCATCGAGCAAAAAAAGCTTCTTTTTATTTTCAGACATAGTATACTGATTGATATGCTAATGTATAGTTTTTTCGATAATGACCATAAAGAAAAAACCCCGACCTGGAAAGCCGGGGTCGATCAGTTAACACAATTGTTTACCCCTTTTTGTCTTTATTCTTATTGTATTGTTCGAATATATCTACAATATTTTCGTAATCATATTTCTTTTCCTGGATGTCCTTGATCAGATCCTGATCATCACTCAAAGCTTCCGTCAATTGCCTTTTAAATTTCGACTCCCGTATATGGATCAATTCAGAATCACCCAACTTTTCCATGTAATAATCGACCCGTAAATGGATATTATTCATAAAATACTCTTCCATTTTATATTCGTACAGATTAACGGCACCAGCTGACAAACGTTTCACAAAAACAGGCTTATCATCAATCAAACGAGAAACAAAAACATTTCCATCAAAAGAATACTCCTTTATTTTATTCGCGCGGTACGATTTTTTATCCGCAGCATTTGTCTGAAATGTGATGGCATCGTACAAAAGCAGATCATTCTTGGGGTTGAACTTAACCTGCCCCTTTAATGTATCACCTTTCGCAGTAATGATATATCCGGCAGTGAGGGTTGATTGAGCTGAAGCAGTTGTAAGTATACTCACCGCTAAAGCCAACATTAACTGCATCCTTCTGATCACGTGTTTTGAGGTTTTATATTTGAGGGCCACAATATAAAAAACAGAATACGCATTTCCATCCGCCTGTTATTAAGTCATTTAAATTGTTGAAAACTTACTGGTATCCTTTTTCGCTAAAAATGACCTCCAGCAAAGTCTGACCCACAGCGTTCAGCGTATTCTTATCAATAATGCTCATGTTATCATCATGGGTATGATGGTATTTACCGAAACCACCCACAGCCTTATCATACTGAATGATATCTATGCAAGGTATACCGGCTTTGTTTACCCAGATATGATCATCAATACCCACAAACGAAATTGTTTCATCAATGAAATAATTTGAATACCCCAGGTTGGCCGCTATGCTCCATACCTTATTAACTATCATCGGCGCAAACTCCACGGAATTTGCTTCCTTTGGAAATGTGGCATTGGCAGCGCCAACCATATCCAGCAAAATACCAAACCTGGCCGAATAGCCCGGCTTGTGCAGATTACGGCTCCAGTATTGTGAGCCAAGACACCAGCTTTTCTGGTCGCCGTTATTACCGTAATCTTCCAGGTCAAATAAAATAATGTCGATACCAATACCCGGATTAGCGGAACTCAGCTGCCGGGCAATCTCCATCAATACTGCAACCCCTGCAGCGCCATCATTTGCGGCATCTATAGGTTTATCACGGTCTTTTGTATCTGAATCTGCAAACGGGCGGGCATCCCAGTGCGCGCACAGTAATATACGATCATTCAATCCGGGTTTATAACTCGCAATTATATTTTTTAGCCTGAACTGCTTTTGGTCGAAGGTTTGCACTACACCACTCTGCACCATTACATCTAACTTATAAGACTTTAACTTGTTTACCAAATAATCGGCACACTTTGCATGCGCAGGAGTTCCCGGCACACGCGGACCAAAATCAACCTGCTGTTTGGTGAATAAATAAGCGGAATCAGAATTGAACTCAGGGGTAGGAATTCTATTTACTGATACAGGAGGAGGTTCAACACTTTTTACTTCAGGTTGGGGATCGGTTGAACATGAGCACAAAAAAGCCAACGGCACTCCAACCGATAACCAACAACCGATAACCGATAACCGATCATTCCTTCTCCCAAACAACCCCATCTTTTGTGTCCTTAATAATTATATTTATTTTTTTCAGCTCATCCCGGATGAGATCGGAGGTTGTAAAATCTTTTTTAGCCCGAACCGCCTTACGGATAGCAAGAACAGCATTCATCAGGTTTATCGCCAGTTCATCAGTATCGTGAGATCCGGTTTCCTGCTTTAAACCAAACACATCATACACAAGTTCATTATATATTTTTTTAAGGCTAACAAGATCGGCGGATGAAATGGTCTCTTTACCATCATTGATTGAATTAATGACACGCACCCCGTCAAACAAATGAGCGATCAAAACAGGACTATTAAAATCATCATTCATCGCATCGTAACACTTTTTCCTGAACTCTGCCATATTGAACGAAGAGTGTTGAGACACTTTTAACTTTTCCAACAAATTGATCGCGCTCATCAAACGTTCAAAACCTTTTTCAGATGCCTGTAATGCTTCATTTGAAAAATCGAGTGTACTCCTGTAATGGGTTTGCAGCATAAAGAATCTCACAACCATCGGCGGATAACCTCTTTCGAGCAGCGGATGATTGCCGGTAAACAACTCGCCCGGTAAAAAACCGTTTCCGGCCGATTTTGACATGCGGACACCATTAACGGTAAGCATGTTGGTATGCATCCAGTACTTAACGGGTTCTTTATGATTGCACGCAACTGATTGAGCCACTTCGTTTGTATGATGCGTAGCGATCAGATCCATACCTCCTCCATGTATATCGAATGTTTCACCAAGGTATTTCATACTCATAGCTGAACACTCAATGTGCCAGCCCGGAAAACCCCATCCCCACGGCGAGGGCCAGCGCATAATGTGCTCGGGCTTGGCTTTTATCCATAAAGCGAAATCAAGCCGGCCTTTTTTTTCGTCCTGCCCGCTTAACTCCCGTGTATTATTTAACAGGTCATCAAGGTTACGATTGGAAAGAACTCCGTAATTATTTTTCCTGCAATATTTTTCAACGTCAAAATAAACCGTTCCGTTTGTTTCATAAGCATAACCCTGTTCAATAATCTTTTTTGTCATTTCGATCTGCTCCGAAATGTGACCGGTTGCGGTAGGCTCAATACCTGGAGGCAGTGCGTTAAACATCCTCAATACTTCATGAAACCCAACAGTGTACTTTTGTACAATTTCCATTGGTTCTACCTGTTCGAGTTTCGCTTTTTTCGCGAATTTATCTTCGCCTTCATCCCGGTCACCTTCCAGGTGTCCGGCATCGGTAATGTTCCGGACATACCGTACCTTATAACCCGCATGAAGCAGGTAACGATAGATGAGGTCGAAAGAAATAAACGTGCGGCAGTTACCTAAATGAACATCGCTGTATACGGTCGGGCCGCAAACATACATTCCAACAAAAGGCGGGTTGATGGGACTAAACGTTTCCTTCTGACGGGTAAGTGTATTATATATGATCAAGGGCTCCATGCGAAGCCCAAAGGAAAGAAAAAATTTCAGTATATAAAAGCGGGGGAGATATGGTCTGCACTATTCAACCGGTAGCGGAGCATCACCGATATACTTACCTTCCTGGTAAACTGCTATACGTTCAAGTATACCATTGTTATTATAAATATATGTTTTACCATTCACAAGTCTGAATTTTTTAAACTCTCCATCCTTGGATATCTGCCTGTCGGGTCTGAAAAGCTTGGCATAACCTTCACCTGTAAATGGCTTGGCATTCTTAACAGTACCTTCGTTTGGTTTTTCCGCAACAGGGTCAACTGTAATACCAGACTTCCCTTTTGGCGCATCATCAATGATCGTTTTATCTTCCGATTTTGGTTCAACTGGTTTTTTAGGCTCGTACGTTTTGGTGTTGACAGGATCAAGTGAACCTTCATTAAATGCCTTCTCAGCTTTCAGATCACCATTCTCATAAAACTCTTTCCACGTACCAACTTCTTTGCTGTCCTTCATCTCTCCTTCTATGATCAATTGACCGTTGTCGGCATAATACTTCTGAACACCTTCGCGTTTACCATTGGGGTTAAACTTAAACTCATGCTGCACTTCCCCGTTCTCGTAATATAGTTTATAATCACCTACCCAGCGATTGTTGCGCCACAAACCCTCTTCAGCAACTTTTCCGTTTTCGTGGTACATAATGGCTTTTCCAAAAGGCCGGCCACCTTCAAATGTAATACGGTTTTTCATATTTCCATTCGGATAATAGGCAGCCCAAATGCCTATTTTTTTGGCATCAGCATAACGCCCTTCTTCTACCTTCTGATCATCCGTGTAATTTGGCAAAGGCGGTTTCATCAGTTTGTTGGTTACGATCCAACGCCCCTGCCTTTTTCCTTCGGCATCGGTTACGTTAATAGAATCATTACTGGATTGCGCGAAAGCAATGTTGCAGGTAACAAATAGCAATATTAAACCGAGTCTTTTCATTATTATATGCTCCTGATTTTTTTATGAATAACTATGCTAATATGACCATTTATACTTTAACCGCTCTAATAAAGTTTCACTTTTTAGATGAAAGTTGTTATTTACCCGATATGTTATTTTTAACGATATATAAACGTGCAATTATACGCATTTACTTCAAAAAAGGTTACGCTTTTTTATCTTTTCTGATTCTTCAGGTTAGTCAACATATCTTCAGTTATTTTTTGCAGGTCGAATCCGGGCTTCCAGCCCCAGTCAGTCCTGGCTCTTGAATCATCAATACTTTGTGGCCAACTGTCGGCTATAGGCTGCCTGAAATCAGGCTTATAGGTGATCGTAAACGAAGGAATATGCTTTCTGATCTCATTCGCTATATCCTTTGGTGAAAAACTAACACCGGCAAGGTTGTAACTCGAACGGATCTTGATCTTAGCACTATCTGCCTGCATAATATCTATGGTCGCTTTAATGGCATCAGACATATACATCATTGGTAATCTGGTGTTTTCGGATAAAAAACACTCGTAACTACCTGTTTTCAAAGCTTCATGAAAAATATGCACGGCATAATCTGTTGTCCCTCCTCCAGGAGCTGATTTCCAGCCAATTAACCCCGGATAACGTATGCTTCGCACATCAATATTGTATTTATTAACATAATATTCACACCAACGTTCACCAGCCTGTTTGCTTATACCATAAACCGTACTTGGCTCCATGACAGTATACTGAGGGGTGTTTTCTTTAGGAGTTGTCGGACCGAATACAGCGATTGAACTTGGCCAATATACTTTTGAGAGAATACCTTCTTTAGCCATATTAAGCACATTAAAAAGCCCGTTCATATTAAGTTCCCATGCAAAAGCAGGATTCTTTTCGGCAGTAGCTGATAATAAGGCTGCCAAAAGATATACTTCTTTAACATTGTGCTTAACAATTATTTCGTGCAAGCGCTTCGCATCAAGCACATTCGCCGCCTCGTAAAGGCCTGTTTTCTCCTGCTCACCTTTATCGATCTCTTTTATATCTGAGGCAATAACATTTCCGGCTCCATAAATTTTATGCAGCCCTTCAACCAACTCAGTCCCTATCTGACCCTGAGAGCCTATCACCATTACTTTTTCTTTCGAACTCATATCATCTTTTATGATTAATATCACAGCAACACCTCAGCAAACCCGCAAAAACCAATCGCGGCAAGGTATAACGCCGGCTAAGCCATCATTCAAAAATTTATTTTAATTGAGTTGAGAGCAAGGCGGCGTAAAAGTAAAAAAATATCTGCTTAAATTTGTAATTATCCGGTTCTTATTGAGTTTGCGTTGCAAACGAAATTAGAGCCGGCTATATGTGTGCTACGTAGCTTATGAGCGTAGTAGTACCAGCTGCGTTTGTCAGTTTGCCTGCCTGACCGGTAGGCAGGTTTTTTACAAACTATTTTAGCTGGGGTATAAATTTCCAAACGTCTGACAAATGGCCCTTTTGCACAATCGTGTTGATAAAAATATTTTAAAACAGCGCTTAAAGGAAGAGCCGGTTAAGCGCACTACCGTGTCATTTTACCGCTATGTGATCATTGATGACCCGAAATATTTACGCGATGAGCTTTACAAACTATGGAAGGAGCTTAACATTATGGGGCGTATTTATGTAGCTCGTGAAGGCATTAATGCTCAAATGAGTGTACCCGATGTTAACTGGAGCCTTTTCAAAGAAAAACTATACGCCAATTCATATTTTAAAGATGTACCGCTTAAAATCGCTGTTGATGACAATGGCAAATCGTTTTACAAATTATCGGTTAAAGTAAGAAGTAAGATCGTTGCCGACGGCCTGGCAGATGATACTTTTGATGTTACAAATGTTGGCAAACACCTTACCGCGGAAGAATTTAATAAAGCTATGGAAGAGCCCGGAACTGTTGTTGTTGACATGCGCAATCATTACGAAAGCGAGATCGGACATTTTGAAGGAGCCATTACACCGGAGGCTGATACTTTCCGGGATGAACTACCTATGGCAGTTGACCTGCTGAAAGACAAAAAAGATCAGAAAATTTTATTGTATTGCACCGGCGGAATTCGTTGCGAAAAAGCCAGCGCCTACTTTAAACACAATGGATTTAACGATGTGAATCAACTATATGGCGGCATCATCGAATACGCCCGCCAGGTTAAAGCCCAGGGACTCAAATCAAAATTCAAAGGCAAGAATTTTGTATTTGATGAACGTTTGGGTGAACGCATCAGCGATGAGATCATCAGTACCTGTCATCAATGCGACACCGCCTGCGACACGCACACTAACTGCGCGAACGCTGATTGTCACTTACTATTTATACAATGTGAAGAGTGTAAACAAAAATACAATGGATGCTGTACACCAGAATGCATGGCAATTGCAGCGCTCCCCATTGAAGAACAACGTAAACTTCGCAAAGGAAAAATTAAAGAAAATGCCCACTCGGTTTACAAAAGTCGTCTATGGCCAAACCTGAAGGAATTGCTGAAAAACAGGGATGGCTATAAATAATGATAGATGGTCGTGATCTTAACGGTAATCATGCAATCAGGCTGTTATGATCTTTTTTGCAAAAATTTCCTTCTTAGTATTTCTATTAAAGGAAGATTGTCAATTTTGCTATCCAGCCAGGAAATGAAATCAAATGGAGAATCTCCTGTTTCTGGATAAAATACTGATTTACGTGGCAATTGTAGCAATTCTGTTTTCCATTTACCAAATAAATACAGCCTTCTCTACTTGCTTGTTATTTATTTCAGGAAGTTTTCGTTCAAAATAATTTAAAACACATTTGTCGAATTGACTAATAGCAATATTATTTTTGACCAAATAATTTTTTGCAGATTTTACAATATATGGCAATAGTTCATGTTTTTTCAGTTCATAATTGATCATAAGTAGCCATAGTTTGGCTTGGTGTTGAATATCAACCCGATTATCATTTTTGGAATTATTAATGCTATTCACAAAATCTAAAGCCTTATTATATTGATTCAACAAAAAATGAGCAATTAGCAAATTAGCTTGAAAAATAATTTGAAGATAAGGATTTAACCCATTATAAGCATTGGCTCTCTTTAGTTCATCCCACGCGTTAAGAACCTTATCCGGATGAGGAACAAGCAATTGAGTAGAGATATAATTGTTAACCATCATGGCAAAAATGGATAAAGAACGATTAGTTTTTTCCTTATGGAAAAGAGAGTGAAAGCAAATCAATCCCTTTCTAAAAAATAAGTCAAGATTTTTAATCTTACGGATATTTTGAATAATTATTATCATATGGCCAATTGCCCGAATATAATTTGTTTTTGAAAATTGTGGTTTTGACCTGTTTTTTTCAAGTAGCTTTATCCAGTCGTTTTGTTCCTGATAATTCCTTTCACTCATGTTATTCAAAAGCCATGAACAGTGCAGTTTAATAAAATAGTAAAAGTCCAATGACGTGTTGGTTAGTGCGCTGCCAGAATTTTGTAACAAAGGATGCCGGGTTAACTTTCCTATTTTATCAATATTATTTTTGTAATTATGAGCTCTAAACAGGGGTTCTATTATAAGTTCTAAATTTTTATACTCATCAATGTTCTTAAGAAGTTCAAGATATGTGATTCTTTTTCTTGACTCCATTTTTATAAAATTCTGAAGCGCTTTTATATCTGACTTGCCTTTCAAAATACTTTCCTCAAGTGAGGATAAAATATGTAACTGTTCGTAACAATCATAATCGGTCGCTATTTTTTTTGCTTTTACCAAAAGTTTCAAAGCCGAATCGAACAATTTTTTTTGAAATAATATATGTATTCGATGGATCATTTCCTGTAGTATTACATCCTTATTCATGTCGGAATGGTAATCCGTCAAACTTTTCAGAATGGCTTCGGTAAGACGCCTTTTTGATTCTTTAATCCTTTGATTAAACCCAACCTTCTTGAGATTCGATCGCAATACCAACTTATCAAATGCCTTCATTTTATCAAGCACATTAAATAACTGAAGATATCCTGCAGACTGACTGCGAACTCCCTTATGCACGCTAAATGCTTTAAAATAGACCTTTTCCTGCGTTGTGAGTGATTTTATGAGCTGAAACAATTCATTTGATGCTGCTTTCATTTCCAATATTTTATCATGCTAATGTAGGTAATTAACATAAAAGAAAACTACTGGATAATATATTAAGAGTAATTAAAAATCTTTTTCGATAGCACGCCTTTTTGAAAAAAATGGTTTGATTCGGGCAGTACTATTGGCTAAACTTGTGGTAAGAAACTTTTAAGAGTTTACCTAAATAAATTATGAAACAAAAAAACAGCACGTCACAAAAAATAATTGTGCTATTTTTCACGGGTTTACCCGGACTATTTGTGAGTCAAAGCCTTGCCCAACAAAATATTGAACCAAGTCTGTCTGCCAAATTCATGTCCCAGGACGGAAAACAACAGAGTATTCAATCTATCCGAGGAAATGGTTTATGTTTCACCCCCAATAAGGGACAAATAGTAGATATGGCTGGCAATCTTTGTCCCGACCTATTATACAAGGGCGATGGTGGCGGAGCAGATATGTACTTGCGGAAAACAGGAATAAGTTATGTGTACAATAATATGGGCACAGTACAGCACAAAGTTAATGAGCAAGTGGAAGAACTAATACAGGCTGGAACAATAACCGAAGCAGACGAACATAAAAGGAAGGTAGAATTGCTGCAAAGAGAAAGCATAAAGATACATCGTGTTGATATGGACTTTGCCAACTGCAATGAAAATATAAAACGGTTAAGTGAAGACGAAGTAGGTGGCTACAACAATTATTATTACGCCCACTGTCCACAAGGAGTAACCAATGTAAAACAATTCAACAAAGTAACTTATAAAAATATTTATAATGGAATTGATGTGAAATATTATGGTGGCAAAGAACAAGGAATAAAATACGATATTATAGTTCAACCCCATGCCGACCCCCATCAAATAAAACTCATCTGGAAGGGAGCTGAAAGCATACACCTTAAACGGGAAGGTAGTTTGGAAATTAAGACAAGTGTAAATGAATTTTACGAAAGCTTACCAAAAGTTTATCAGGTAATTGATGGCAAAGTAGTTGACGTAAAAACTAAATATGTTTTAACTACTATTTCCAAAAACGAAACAATTATTAATTTTTCATTTGCAAATTACAATTCTTCATTCCCTTTGGTAATCGACCCCTGGGCAACATATTTTCCCGCGCAATGCTTTACAGTCGCCACAGACAAAACAGGGAATGTATTAATTGCGGGCTCCATTGTATCTCCTGCATTCCCTTTTACAACAGGAGCATTCCAAACTACTTTTGCTGGTATTGAAGATGCATTCGTAGCAAAACTTAATCCCTTGGGGACAACCCTCCTGTGGGCTACATTTTATGGAGGCAGTTTGAAAGATAGAGGTGAGGATATAGCTGCCGATAATTTAAGTAACGTGGTAATTTCCGGGATGACTTTTTCAAACGATCTGCCAATTACTCCCGGAGCATTCCAAACGAACTTCGGCGGTGTATCTGATGCCTTTGTGATAAAGTTCAACTCTTTTGGAACACGTCTGTGGGCTACCTATTATGGAGGGAGTGATAGTGAAAACGACGGGTGGTCAAGTTCCACAGCTATCGCTACCGACAATTCAGATAATGTATTGATTAAAGGGGTCACTATATCAACAGATCTTCCAATTACTCCGGGAGCATTCCAAACCACTTTCGGGGGAGGAGGCTTTCCACCCATGTACATTGGCGATGCATTTGTAGTGAAGTTTAACTCTTTGGGAACGCGTCAATGGGCCACTTATTACGGGGGCAGCGCCAGCGATGGCTGGTATTGCTGTGGCGACATCGCTACTGACAATTCAGGTAACGTGGTTATTACCGGAGAAACTTCATCTGCTAATTTCCCCAAACTGATCAATCCGGGCGGTTACAACCAGGCGCAAACGGGCCAGAGTGATGCCTTTGTGGTAAAATTCGACCCTTTTGGAACACGGCTATGGGCCACTATCATTGGAGGAAATGGTCGTGAGAATTCCTACGCTTCGGCTATCGCCATTGACAATATAGGCAATGTAATTATTACAGGAAGCACACAGGGCGGTTTCCCTGTTACCGCTGGAGCAGTTCAATTGAGTTACGGAGGCGGGAATGATTGTGGCGATGTATTTGTAGCAAAGTTTGACCCTACAGGCATACGTTTATGGGCCACCTATTATGGGTTGTCAACTAATGAACAATCTTATGGCGTTGTAACAGATACAAACAATAATATTTATGTGTACATGGAACCAGAAGATGTAGCCACTCCTAATCTTGTTGATGCCTGTTCCTACCAACCGGTTTTTAATGAAGGATTTGTTCCTGCTATAGGATCACCGGAAGATCAACTAATTGTAAAATTTACCCCAACCGGAAAAAAGCTTTGCGCAACATATATGGGTGGGAAAGGCGAGGATGATCTGGATGGAGGTGGTGGCATAGCTATTTATGGCAATTCACTTTACATCACAGGCGGCGCATTGGGGTATTATGTGAATGTTAACGGAACTTGGGTACGTAATGGTGGCTATCCAATAACAGCAGGTGCTTTTCAAACGACCTATACCTATAATATAGCTGGTAGCGATGCTTTCATAGCTTCTTTATGTTCGGAAATTTGCGAAGGTAAACTACTTGGTTTGGATTTTACTGCCGAGAGTAACAGTGTATGCGCCAATTCACTTGTTACCTTTACACCAACAATAACCAACTCATGCGATACTACCAGCTATAAATATAAATGGACTTTCACGGGTGCTACCCCTTCAAGTTCAATTGACCCAAAACCAAGCATTACTTATTCAACTCCGGGGTCTTATCCCGTTAAACTTATCGTTACCACACCTTGTAAAACAGACAGTGTCATAAAGCTCTCCTATATTACAGTAAACAATTGTGGTTGTGTAATGTCCGCTTCAACATCAGTTACAGCGAACGCAAGTTGTAGCGGAGTGGGCAATGGTAGTGCTAATATTAATATCAGCAATGGTTCTGGGGGATCATATAAGTATAATTGGAGCAATGGAGTAAGTGGATCCACAACAGCTTCTACAATACCCATTAACAGCTTATCAACAAATACGTATAGTGTTACAGTAACTGATGGTAGTTGTGCCTCTGTTACTACTGTAACGATCTTACCACAAAACACCTTAAGCATAAATTCAATTTCAGCAACTAGTGTGTCCTGCGATAATGGAAACGATGGCAAAGCCACCATAATAGCCAGCAGCAATTCAGGCGGCCCATATACTTATAGCTGGAGTACTGGAGTATCAACGATTACTACTTCAATAAGTAATGAACTCAACAATTTATCTTTGGGGACTTATACAGTAAACATTACACAAGGCTCCTGCACAGTAACATCAACAGTAACCATCACTCAGCCCGGGGCTTTAGCGGTGCTATGGGGATCATCATTGCCGTCATGTCTTACTGACAAAGCAACTGTATCGGCAATTGCTACAAATGGCACTTCACCCTATGCCTATGTGTGGAGCAGCGGACAAACAACACCATTTGCTACAGGGCTGAGTCTGAATGTTACTTATACTGTTACCGTAACTGATGCTAACGGATGTATAGCCACCAACACATTTACACCGACAATTATGCCAATGCTTATAACTCCCATAAGTACAAACATAAGTTGTACAACAAGTGGAAGTGCATCGGTTATTGTTAGGGGTGGCTCGCCACCTTTTGTATATAATTGGAGTAACGGCCAAACCGGTTCATCTATTACAAGCAATGTTACTGCGGGAAATTATACCGTAACTGTTACAGGGGCGGGCGGATGCACTACCTCTCAAACAATTAATATTACAGGAACAAGTCCTGCCTCTGCAACATTTACACAATCACCAAACAATACCATTTGTGTTGGCACAACAGTTAATTTTACCAATACCGGTACAACAGGAACATATAACTGGTTTATACAGAATCTTTTTGTGTTCGCTTCCACGGTTGATTTTTCTTACACATTTTTAACCCCAGGTGTATTTAACTTTACCCATAAAGTTACTACTTCAGGTTGCACCGCAACCGAAACAGGTTCGGTAACAGTAATCAATTGCAATGCTCCGACAGTGACTGCCACCGGCAGTTCAATATGTCCGGGTAGCTGCGCAACGGTAACATCAATTGGTAATGGAGGAACCAGTCCATATATTTACTTATGGAGTAATGGCGCTACGACACAAAATATTAACCCTTGTCCTGCATCAACTACAACGTATACAGTAACGATAAAAGATGCCGGTGGAAATACATCTACTTCTATAGCAACAGTTACGATCAATCCCCCTGTTAGTGTCATTATCACTCCAACCAATATAAGTTGTAGCGGTGGCACTAATGGCAGTATACTTGCCAACCCTGCCAGTGGCACAATACCTTATATTTATAATTGGAGTAATGGTCAAAACACACAAACAGCCACAGGACTTACTACCGGTATCTATACTGTAACTGTTACTGATGCAAAAAGTTGTACCAGTGCTTCTACTGCAAATATATTTTCACCACCGCCCTTGTTTGCACAATTTACCAAAGGCAGCGCCACATGCATAAGCTGCGGTTGCAAAGAATGGATAATGGTAAATGCTACAGGAGGTACAAACCCTTATACTTACTTTTGGCCCGATGGCTATACCAATAGATACAAAAACCAGCTTTGCCCGGGCAATTATACCATAAACATTACAGACAAAAATGGTTGCATTGTAAATGTGAATATCACAGCTCCTTGATAAAAATTTTTTAAACTGATCAGCCAGATTTTTTTTGCAAAGATTTTCTCTTCAATATTTCAATTAAATACAGCCTTCTCTACTTGCTTGTTATTTATTTCAGGAAGTTTTCGTTCAAAATAATTTAAAACACATTTGTCGAATTGACTAATAGCAATATTATTTTTGACCAAATAATTTTTTGCAGATTTTACAATATATGGCAACAGTTCATGCTTTTTCAGTTCATAATTGATCATAAGCAAATTTAATCTTGCAAATCGTTGAGCATCCTGCATAATATTATTTTTTTCATTTATGATTTTATTTACAAAGTGCAGTGCCTCTTTAAAATGATTTAGCAAAAAATAAGCCTGCACCATATTTGCATGTAATGTTATTAGATTAGAAGGGTTTGTTACTTTATATATACCAAAGTCTTTCAATTTTTCCCATACATTCAGCACTCCTTTTGGATCGGGAATATTTAATTGAGCATCCATATAATTTCCAAAGACATTGACTGCCGTTGATAATAGACGTGAAGTTTTTTCAATTTCCGGAATTGATTGAATAAGTAAAAGGGCTTTATTAAATATGAAGTCGAGTTTCTCAACTTTGCCAGTAAAACGAATTGCAACAATCAGGTTACTAATCGTAATAAGATAACTTGATCGATAATTTGCCAGTTTCGACTTATCTCTTTCAATGCAAGCTAGCCAATTCATTTGATCGTTATAATCATCGTCACCGATTTTATTCAGCAAAAAGGAACAGCGGAATTTTATGTAATAATAGAGCTCCAATGATTGGAGAGTGATTGCACTCGCCGGATTTTGTAACAAAGTATGCCGAAGAATTTGCCTGATTGTTTTAGTATGATCTTCGGCATTGCTTTTCGATTGCTGAAGTATAATAGGAGAAAGTAAAAGAGATAAATTTTTATACTCGGAAACATTTTTTAGGCATTCGGAGTACTTGACTTTTTTTTCAGCCTCCGATTTATTGTAATTTTCGAATGCGCTCACATCTGATTTCTCCCTCAATATACTTTCTTCCAGACCGGAAAGAATTAATAACTGCGAATAGCGCTCATTATCCAACGCGATTTTTTTTGCCTTTACCAACAATTTAAATGCCATATCCAATAATTTCTTTTCTACCAAAACATGGATGCGATGAATTAACTGCTGCAGTTCAATATCTTTGTTCAACTTCGGATTGTAGTCCGTCAAACTCTTTAATATTGCCTCAGTAGCACGCCTTTTTGATTCCTTAATAGTGTTTTTAAAACCAATTTTTTCAAGATTCGATCGCAGCTTTTTTTTATCGAACACCTTCATTCTATTCATTACATTAAATAGTTGAAGATAACCGGATGACTTACTGCGCTCCCTTTTATTTACGCTGAATGCTTTAAAATAAAGCTTTTCCTGAGCTGTTAGTGATTTTATAAGCAGGAACAATTCATCCGGGGTTGATTTCATTTTTCAATAATTTTGATTACTAATGTAGGAAATAACCCGGTAGAGAACTACGAAATAATTTAATAGTGGCTAATAAATTTCATATTCATTAGCACACCTTTTTTAGAAAAGTAATTTGACTTACTAAGTAGTACAAAGTAAACTTGTAATAGTAACTTTTCTATAGCTTAACTAAATAAATTATGAGACAAAAAAAAAGCACATCACTCAAACTAAGGTTGCAACCCTTCATCGGTTTAACTTTATTATTAATGGGTCATAGCCATGCCCAAAATAATGTTGTTTCAAAAAACACACTAATCCGGAACCTTGAACCTGAAACCCGTAATCTTTTAAACGGCAGTGGCCTATGCTTCACCCCCAACAAAGGCCAGATAGCCGATATGGAAGGCAAACTTTGCCCGGATGTTTTGTACAAAGGTGAAACCGCCGGAGCTGACATATATCTGCGTAAAACAGGCATAAGCTACGTATACAGTAATATGGGCGAGGTAATGCATAATATAGATGAACAAGTTGA
Source organism: Bacteroidota bacterium (assembly GCA_016183775.1). Classification (NCBI taxonomy): domain Bacteria; kingdom Pseudomonadati; phylum Bacteroidota; species Bacteroidota bacterium. The sequence goes on along the minus strand of JACPDY010000079.1, from coordinate 91,575 downwards.
AGATTTAATAAAAGCAGGGACTATAACCGAAATGGACGAACATAAAAAGAAAAAGGAACTACTGCAAAAAGAAAACTTTAAAGTACACCGTGTTGATATGGACTTTGAAGGTTCAACTACAAACCCAAAGCTCATAAATGAAGAAGAAGTAGACGGCTACCAGAATTTTTACTATGCTTATTGCCCACAAGGCATTACCCATGTAAAGCAATACAATAAAATAACCTATAAAAATATTTACAACGGTATTGATATGGCGTATTACGGCGACAAAACAAACGGAATAAAATACGACCTCATTGTAAAACCACATGCCGACCCAAGCCAAATAAAACTTCACTGGAAAGGTGCTGAAAGCATATACCTAAATCGCGAAGGTGACCTGGTCATTAAAACCAGCGTAAATGAATTTACTGAATCAATCCCAAAAGTGTACCAGGTAATAAATGGAAAAGTAGTTGATGTAAAAGCTGAGTACAAATTATATGAGATGTTAGATGTGAGAGAAAAAAACAACACTACAAATAATTCTCATATCTCATGTCTCAAATCTCATATCTACGAAGTAACCTTTGAGCTTGGAACCTGGAACCAGGAACACCCTTTAGTGATCGACCCCTGGGCTACTTATTATGGGGGAAACAACTTCGATTTAAGCAGTGGTATTGACACAGACAATTCAGGAAATGTTATTATTACTGGGATGACAAGAGGTGGAACTTTTCCAGCCAAGAATGCGGGAGGATTGAATATTACATGGCAAAGTAGCTACAAAGGAGGATTATTTGATGCTTTTGTTGTTAAGTTAGGTCCAAATGGAAATCGCCTTTGGGCTACCTATTATGGAGGTAATCAATGGGATCAAGCTAATGACATTGCCACAGATAACGCAGGTAATATTATAATTACCGGAGAGAATTATGGGGGATTTCCGGCCACAAATGCTGGAGGAGTAAATGTTACATGGCAGGCCATTTATGTAGGTACATATGCTACTGCTTTCGTAGTAAAGTTCGATTCCAATGGCAAAAGGCTTTGGGCTACATATTACGGTGGTGATGAGTGGGTTCAAGGTGAGGGCATTGCCACCGACAATTTAGGAAATGTTATAATTGTTGGGACCACTAGAGGTGGCACATTTTCAGCTACTAATGCCGGAGGATTAAATATTACATGGCAAAACATTTTTGGAGGAGGGTTGAATGATGCATTCGTGGTAAAATTTGATCCCAATGGAAACAGACTTTGGGCCACCTATTATGGGGGTGATAAAAATGACTATGGTAACGGCATTGCTACAGACAATGCGGGAAACATATTAATTACAGGATGTACGGGTGGAGGAAGTTTTTCTGCCACTAATGCAGGGGGTCCAAACGTTACATGGCAGACGTCCTATGGAGGAGGAGTCTTTGATGCTTTTGTGGTGAAGTTTGGCCCCAATGGCAACCGCCTCTGGGCTACATATTATGGGGGAAATCAATTAGAATATATTTATGGTAGCGGTATCGCCATCGACTTTTCAGACAATGTCATAATTACAGGAGGTACTGGGGGTGCTTTTCCTGTTGGAGCTAATGGCCCTAATATAGTTCAACAAGTTGTTTTCGGAGGGCTGGGCATTTTTAACATGGGTGATGCCTATCTAGTGAAATTTAACTCATTTGGGGTTATGCAATGGGCTACTTATTGCGGGGGTATTCAAGACGAGATAGGCTTTAGCCTGACAACTGATGGAAGCAATAATGTTTACCTGCTTATGGAAATTGAGGATCAACCGGGGGCTAATCTTATTGATGCTTGCTCCTATCAGCCGGAGTTTAATGGAGGATCAAATACGAATCCTAGTCCGAATGGAGGAGGAATTCCAGAAGATCAACTAATAGTAAAATTTAGCCCTCTTGGTAAAAAGATTTGTTCCACATACATAGGCGGCACCGGAGAGGATGATTCGGATGGCTTTGGGTCCGGAAAAATGGTAACTATATTTGGAAATTCACTCTATATTACTGGTACAACAGATGGAGGATATCCCGTATCTTCAGGTGCCTTTCAAACAAAGTATGGTGGTGAAAAATATGATGCATTTATAACGTCAATATGTGCCAATATATGTGAAGGAAAAATACTTGCCTTAGATTATATTGCAAACACAACAAGTGCATGTGTAAATGTACCGGTTACTTTTACCCCATCAGTAGCCAATTCCTGCGATACCACAGGCTATAAATATCAATGGAAATTTACGGGAGGTAGCCCTTCAACATCAAGCGCTGTAAAACCAATAGTTACATTTGCTGGTGTTGGCGCATATGATGTTAAATTAGTGGTTACCACGGTTTGTAAAAAAGACAGTTTAACAAAAACCAATTATATAACTGTAACGCAATGTGCAGCTTGTAACTTAGTTGCCAAATTCACCAAAGGCACCGCCAACTGCACCGGCTGCGGTTGCAAAGAATGGATAATGGTAAATGCCACAGGTGGCACAAATCCATACACATATTTGTGGCCGGATGGATATGACAAAAGATATAAAAATCACCTCTGCTCAGGCAATTATTCCATAAATATTACAGATAAAAACGGGTGCAGTGTAAATGTGAATCTTACAGCCCCTTAATTACTGCGTACTACGTAGCTTATGCGACAATTTATTAAACAAAACCCTTATTTTACGATGCTTTCAAAGAGCTCAATGTTTCCCAAGCAATGAGCGTAGTAGTACAACCTGAAGGAATTGCTGAAAAACAGGGATGGCTTTACCTTTAACCCTTCAAAACATTGATCTTACATGACCAACGAGTCTGCAAAATCCATCTGATAAAGATCATTTTTATTACTGCCTTGTAATTAGTAATTTTGAATCATATAAAACAATATCATGCCTGTTTACCATAAACTCGGAAACATCCCCCATAAGCGCCATACGGTATTTAAAAGTCCTAAAGGCAAGCATTATTACGAACAATTGTATGGCACCGAAGGCTTTAATGGAATGGCATCTCTGCTTTACCATGTTCACCGCCCAACACAGGTAAAAGAAATACTGAAATCCTATAATGTCGCGCCAAAAATTGCGATCGATAAAAATATAAAATCGCTATTGCTTAAAGGCTTTGAAATAAAACCGGCTGACGACTTTTTAGATAGCAGAAAGGCATTACTGGTAAACAATGATGTACATCTTGGCCTGGCTGCACCCCGCAAGTTAAGCTCAGGATATTTCTATAAAAATGCAGACGCGGATGAGATGTTGTTTATTCACAAAGGTTCCGGCAGGTTGAAAACCTTTTTAGGGACTATATCGTTTGAGTATGGTGACTATCTGATCATACCCCGCGGCATGATCTATCAAATTGAATTTAATTCTGCCGATAACCGTCTTTTATATCTCGAAAGTTTCAGTCCGATCTATACTCCTAAACGTTATAAAAATTCATTCGGACAACTGGGAGAACACTCGCCATTTTGTGAAAGAGATTATAAATTGCCTCTCGATCTTGAAACGCATGATGAGAAGGGTGATTTTTTAATCAAGATCAAAAAAGAAGGAATGATACATGAGGTTGTATATGCCACGCATCCTTTTGATGTAGTAGGTTGGGATGGGTACAATTTTCCTTATGGATTTTCTATTCACGATTTTGAACCCTTAACGGGCAGGGTGCATCAGCCGCCTCCCGTTCACCAAACGTTTGAAACAAACGCATATGTCGTTTGTTCATTTTGTCCGCGCTTATATGATTATCATCCGCAGGCTATTCCCGCACCTTATAACCACAGCAATATAGATAGCGATGAAGTATTGTACTATGTTGATGGTGATTTTATGAGCCGCAACAATATTGAACAAGGACACATTACGCTTCACCCGAAAGGTATCCCGCATGGGCCTGCACCGGGAGCAATGGAACGCAGCATCGGCCAAAAAGAAACACAGGAACTGGCTGTGATGGTAGATACGTTCAGACCGCTCATGGTTACTGAAGATGCAATGAAAATTGATGACGGGAAATATTACAAAAGCTGGGTGGAGTAAAATAATGCCAAAGATTTTAATTTATAAAAATATTGTTTTTATCATATTTTCAGTTGATAAATTTGAAAGCAGAATTCACATACATGTGGTCAAAAAATCTGTAAAAGAATTTGAACCTGCAAAATTTTGGATGGAACCCCGAATAGAGTTAGCTAAACGGGGTGATTTCACTACAAAAGAAATCAATGAAGTGGGAAAACTAATTTTAAGGTTTGAAAAACAATTAAAAGAACAATTGGAAAGTTTTTATTCCGGCAAAATTATCAATACAATTAAAATTAAAAAATGAGACGAATAGAAGGCGCTTTCGGTTATCAACCTCGTATCAAAAAGATCGGATTTACTAAAAGAGGCAAAATTGATATTTACCTGGATGACGGAAGGATAATAGTAACCCCTATTGACTTTTTCTCGGATATTAAGAAACTTAATTCTGAACAAAGAAAAAAATGGTCCATTATTGGTGGTGAAGGCTTCACTTTTGATGATTGCGATGAAGTGTATCATATTGAGCAGATATTGGGAAAATATGATGATTACAAATATCAATTTGTTAGTGAACCTCCCCGGGCCATTTATAAACGTAAAAAGAAAAAATGACTGCCGAAATAAATTCCATTCTACTTACACAAGCTATGGCCATGTGGTCGGGGAAAAAGTCTTGAATTATTGACTTGTTGAATTAAAGAATTAAAAATTCCAACAAATCATAATTCAACAACATTACATTTCGACAAATTCTCCAATTCACTAATTCAAAATTTTTTTATCATGGCAAAAGAAGTAAAAAGTGTAAACTACGGTTTGGAAAAAATATTTGAAGGCGCACAGGATTTCCTTCCTTTATTAGGAACCGATTATGTAGAGTTTTATGTAGGTAACGCAAAACAATCGGCTCACTTCTATAAAACAGCATTTGGATTCCAATCGTTGGCTTACGCGGGATTGGAAACCGGTTTAAAAGACAGGGCATCCTATGTTTTGGCGCAGGATAAGATCCGTTTGGTATTAACCACCCCGCTCACCAGCACCTCTCCAATAAATAAACACCTTGCAAAACATGGGGATGGTGTAAAAGTGATAGCACTCTGGGTTGAAGATGCCGCTAAGGCATTTAAAGAAACCACCGGGCGCGGGGCGAAACCCTTTATGAAACCAACCGTAGAGAAAGACGAACACGGTGAAGTTGTCCGTTCAGGCATATATACCTACGGTGAAACCATTCACATTTTTGTTGAACGTAAAAATTATAAAGGAATATTTTTACCCGGCTATCAATCCTGGAAGTCGGATTACAACCCAACATCTGTCGGATTAAAATTCATTGACCACATGGTTGGCAATGTAGGCTGGGGCGAAATGAACAAATGGGTGAAGTGGTATGAAGATGTTATGGGATTTGCGAATTTCCTTTCGTTTGATGACAAGCAGATTCACACGGAGTATTCCGCATTGATGAGTAAGGTGATGAGCAATGGCAATGGCCGTATCAAATTCCCGATCAATGAACCGGCTCATGGAAAGAAAAAATCCCAGATCGAAGAATACCTTGAATTTTACGAGGGACCCGGCTGTCAACACCTGGCTGTTGCTACAGATGATATAATTAAAACCGTAACCACGTTAAGAGCCCGCGGTGTTGAATTTTTATCCGCTCCGCCACACTCCTATTACGAAGAAATACCGGCCCGCCTTGGCACACACATGAAAATGATGAAGGAAGATATTAATGTGCTGGAAAAGCTATCGATCCTGATAGATGCGGATGAAGAGGGTTATTTATTACAAATATTTACCAAACCGGTTGAAGACCGTCCGACCTTGTTTTTCGAGATCATTCAACGTATGGGAGCAAGAGGGTTCGGCGCAGGTAATTTCAAGGCATTGTTCGAATCTATTGAAAGGGAGCAGGAAAAGAGGGGGACTTTATAGGAAAAAAGTAGTCGGAAGTCAGGAGTCGGAAGATAGCCTAAAGTGCAGATGAAAGAATTTAGTTGTAATTTAGTCTTATGAAATACTTCTCTTTCATACCCACAATAGTTTTATTCGCTTGTACGCACCAGGCAAAATTCACTAACGTAAATATTAATAACAAGTACGCCATACAATTGCCTGAATATATGCAGCCGGCAACTGAACTGCATACGGATGCTTCATTGCAGTATAAAAATGAAGAAAAGGACATTTACACTATTGTGATAGATGAGAATAAAGACGAAATGCAAAATTACAATCTGAAATACAATCTCGACACCTACTTTAAGGCTGTAGCCTCACAGCCTTTCGTTGAATCCATCGAACATGGAAAGATCAGCGTACCGGTTAAAAGACAGATCAATGGCTCAACAGCTATGGTAGCCGAAATCACAGGCGACATTAACCAAAACCCCGTTTATTACAAGATCGCTGTTATTGAAACAAATAATAGTTTTTACCAGATCCTCACCTGGACCAGCGCAGGCAACAAAGAGTCATATACACACGATATTGACCAGACTATTGATTCGTTTAAGGAATTGCAGAATAGTTAAGCAAATAGCTCCTCAATTTTCCGATCACAATTTTTATTTCCTCTTCAGTTGTATACTTCCCCAAACTAAATCGAACAGCCGAATAGGCCTGTTCATGTGTAAGCCCCATAGCCATTAAAACATGCGAAGGTTCAGGAATTGCAGATGAACATGCTGAACCGGTTGAAAGAGCAATATCCGGTAGTTTGGTAATTAATGAATCTGCTTTTATACCTGAGAATGAAAGATTAGAAATATTCGGCAAACGATTCTTTTGTGAACCATTCACAAAAACCCCGCCTGAATCCAGTAACGATTGCTCCAAAAGCGTACGCTTGCAATTTCACAGGCTTTGCCCAAGCCAACTATAGCAGGCACATTCAGCGTTCCGGAACGCAAACCCCGTTCATGTCCTCCTCCATGTATTTGTGCAGCTAACGTTACTCTTGGGTCTTTTCTCCGTACATATAAAGCACCCACTCCCTTGGGTCCGTAAAATTTGTGAGCCGACAAACATAAAAGATCAATCCCTTCAGCCTGCACATCCACATTAATTTTCCCCACAGCTTGTGTCGCATCGCTCATAAAAATGCTGCCTTTTGAATGAACAATGGCGGCTATCTGCTCTATAGGCTGAACTACTCCTGTTTCGTTATTAGCGAACATCACACAGACGAGAATAGTTGATTGTGCTATTGAGTTATTGAGTTGGCTGAGGTCGATCAATCCTTCTCTGTCAACTGGCAGGTAAGTTATTTGGGCTCCTTTCGCTTCAAGTGCTTTACAGGTATCTAAAACAGCTTTGTGTTCTGTTGCTGTGACAACAATATGTTTACCTTTTGTTTGATAGGCTTCAAACACACCTTTAATAGCAAGGTTTATCGCCTCGGTTGCGCCGGAAGTAAAAACGAGTTCCTGTTCATTGCAATTAATAAGCTGTGCAACTTGCTTGCGGGCTGTCTTTACCGCTTCTTCGGAAACCCAACCCAAAGAATGTGTTCTACTGGCAGCATTCCCGAATTTTTCAGAAAAATAGGGCAGCATTGCTTTCAACACCCTGTCATCAACGGGGGTTGTGGAATTGTAGTCGAGGTAAATGAGTTTGTTCACCATGTAAAATTAGCAATAAGAATTACACAGAGAAGGCACAGAGTTACACAGAGCAAAACCTTCCCTTCCCTGTGGCCCTCTGTGCCTTCTCTGTGCAGCTCTGTGAAACAAATTTTGCGCTTTGTAAACCAAGCACTTAAATTCTTTATTTTCGTACTCTTAACTTTTACCCTTGGTAGGCAATATCGAACATAAGATCGCATTCTTCGAAAAGGTAGCGGCCACACGCAATAAAAAGCGAAGACTGAATTCCCATTATTGGAATGATATTACCCGGTATTGCGACTACTTCGCGCACGAAGATTATGCAGTACTTGAAATTGGCTGCGGAACAGGTGAATTACTGAATGAAATAAAAGGCAAAAACAAAACCGGCATTGATTTCAGTCCGACCATGATCAAACTGGCCCGGGAACAATTCCCGCAGCTTGAGTTCCATGAAATGAAAGCCGAAGAGCTAACACTCAACAAAAAGTATGACCTGATAATTATTTCCAATTTAGTTGGATTTTTGGAGGATGTAGAGGAAGTCTTTAAACAGTTGCATAAAGTCTGTCACCCGCAAACAAAAATAATAGTTACCTATTACAATTATTTATGGGAGCCTGTGCTGAGTGTTGGTGAGATGATCGGATTAAAAACTCCATCTCCCAAACAAAACTGGTTATCACTTGATGATATCAGCAATTTACTTTATGTGGCGGGCTTTGAAGTATACCGGAATTCAAAACGCATGCTTCTCCCCTATTACATCCCCCTTTTATCAACTCTGTTTAATACAATTTTGGCAAAGCTGCCTGTATTTAAATACTTCTGTCTGAATCACTTTACATTTGCGAAACCACTTGCATCAACTAATGAGCAGGAATGGAAAGATAAATATTCCGTAACTGTCGTTATACCCGCCCGCAATGAAAGCGGCAACATTGAAAACGCCATTACACGTTTACCCAAACTCGGCAAACACACCGAAATAATTTTTGTGGAAGGAAACTCAACAGATGATACCTGGCAAAAGATACAGGAGATACAAAAAAAATACGCTTCCTCACACGATATAAAGATTACGCAGCAGGAAGGCAAAGGAAAAGCCGACGCTGTTCGTAAAGGATATGGTATCGCCACCGGGGATGTTTTAATGATACTGGATGCGGACCTGACCGTTCCGCCTGAAGACCTTCCGAAATTTTACGATGCCATCGCTTCGGGTAAGGGCGGATTTATTAACGGGTCACGATTGGTTTATCAAATGGAGAAAGAAGCCATGCGCTTTCTTAATTTATTAGGGAATAAATTTTTCAGCATGGCCTTTACCTGGCTACTCGATCAGCGTTTTAAAGATACTTTGTGCGGAACCAAAGTTATTTTTCGGGAAGACTACTATAAATTGGTCAAGAATAAGAAATTTTTTGGCGATTTCGATCCGTTCGGGGATTTCGACCTGATCTTCGGGGCGCATAAACTCAATTTAAAGATCATTGAAATTCCTATCCGTTACCGGGAACGTACTTATGGCGAAACAAATATTTCGCGCTTCAGGCATGGATTGATATTGTTGCGTATGTGCGTGTTTGCGGCGAGGAAAATTAAATTTATATAGCCTGGCCTCACCCTGCCCTCTCCAAATGGAGAGGGTTCAATTTTTCAAAAATGGGAACATCCCGTTAGAACTAAAAAATTATAGAAAATATGTTCGAAAATAAATCATCACGCACAGAACTGGAAGCATTAGGCGAATTTGGCCTTATCAAACACCTTACACAATTCATTAATTTGAAGAATGAGAGTTCTGTGAAAGGTGTTGGTGATGATGCGGCTGTCATTGACTATAAAAACAAACAAACTGTTATTTCAACGGACATGCTGGTTGAAGGTGTTCATTTCGACCTGACCTATACCCCTTTAAAACATTTGGGATACAAATCGGTAACCGTTAACCTGAGTGACATTTATGCAATGAATGCTACACCCAGGCAAATACTGGTATCTATTGCATTATCGAACCGATTTTCGCTGGAAGCCATTGAAGAATTATATTCGGGTATAACACTTGCCTGTGACCGGTATGGTATTGATCTTGTTGGCGGTGACACCACTTCATCTCAAAGCGGATTGGTAATAAATGTAACCGCGATCGGTGAGGCTGATAAAAAGAATATTGTTTATCGTGATGGAGCTAAAGAAAGTAATTTGCTTTGTGTGTCGGGCGATCTGGGCGGGGCGTATGTCGGATTGCAGCTTTTAGAGCGGGAGAAAAAAATATTCAAGGAAAATCCCGGTGTGCAGCCCGACCTGGAAGGCAATGATTATATACTCGAACGGCAGCTTAAGCCTGAAGCACGCAAGGATCTTCCGCTGATATTTGAAGGGCTGGATATCGTCCCTACCGCTATGATCGATATTTCTGACGGGCTGGCCTCAGAAATTTTACATATATGTACCCAATCAGGTGTTGGCTGTAATTTGTACGAAGAAAAGATTCCCCTTGATCCGATGACCTTTAACCGCGCCCGTGAATTTAATCTCGACCCGACCACTTGTGCACTGAATGGTGGAGAGGATTATGAACTGCTGTTTACAGTTGACATAAGTCATTATGAAAAGATCAAAGACAATCCCGATATTACCATCATAGGACATATTTCGGACAAAAATTCGGGCTGCAACCTGGTATCAAAAAGCGGAACGGTACATCCCCTGAAGGCACAAGGCTGGGATGCATTGCTAAAGAAATAAGTTCAATTTATCTTCATTTTTTCGTACTCATTTTAACTAGCTGATAATATATAATCACCTACAGATCAGATATTTGCAAATTGATCCGGATCAACTCCTGTTAATCGTATCTCAGTTTCTGCTTCATTCAATCATAAACCAATTTCTTACATCTGTAAGAATTATTGGATTTTTGACGCAACAATTCATAATTTTACCTAGTATAAGATAATGAAAACAACTAAGTATTTATACCTAGTATAATAATTTCAAACATTGATAACTCACTTAAAATACACCTTATTATTATTTTGTACTTTGCCAGGCGCGATTTGCTTTTCGGCGAATCGCTATTGGGTATCCGCATCAGCAAGCAACTGGAACAATACCGCAAATTGGTCAACCAATTCAAATAGTCCCGGTGGAGCTTCAGTACCAGGCGCATCCGATGTCGCTATTTTTGATGGAGCCGGAAGCAATAATGGTGACTGCACAATCGATGCCGTTGTTAATGTGGCGGGTTTTTCAATTACCGGATATACAGGTATTATTTCGCAGGGAGCAAATACAATTACTATCGGCTCATCTCATTTCAGCATGTCGAGTGGTACATTTACAGGAGGAAGTTCCAACATCACAATTAATGGAGGTACATTTAGTTTAAATGGCGGCACTTTTCTTAGCACTTCTGCAAATTTATCAGTTGGTGGTTCATGGAATAGTAATGTTACCATTTTCACACACAGTGGCGGTACTTTTTCGCATAACAATGGTACCCTGATCTTTGATCCGATCAGGCTGCAGTTCGAGCAACTTTACTGTGGATCTGCTGACCTCTACCGCTTTTTATAATTGTACACTGAATGTACAGCCCGGTTGTGGCGGAAATAACGCAATCAGCACTGCAGCGGGGGATACTATTGATGTGATTAATGACCTGGTGCATACTGATGGAGTATTGAACGGGATGGTTGAAGTGAAAAATAATTTAACAATCAATGCCAACTCAGATGGCGGAACCGGAAGGATCATCATGAATGGAACAGGCGCGCAAACTTACTCGGTTAACGCGGCGGCTCCAAGAACATGTCACCTGGTGATCGACAAATCTGCCGGTGCCCTTACTCCTGCAATAGGAACTACTGTATTGTCTGTACAGGCTTTAACTATATCGGCAGGTGATTTCACCGCACCTACCGGCAACTAGGCTGCAGTTCGAGCAACTTTACTGTGGATCTGCTGACCTCTACCGCTTTTTATAATTGTACACTGAATGTACAGCCCGGTTGTGGCGGAAATAACGCAATCAGCACTGCAGCGGGGGATACTATTGATGTGATTAATGATCTTATTTTTACCGACGGAATCTTAGCCGGCATTATTGAAGGTAGAAATACCGTAACCGTTCAATCCACATTCGACGGCGGCACGGGAACCTTAATATTTACAGGAACAGGCGGCGACCAGAATTTTGATCTTACAGGAGCCACAGGCAATTTTGATGGGAAGATCAAGATAAATAAATCTACCGGGAATGTAGTATTACAATCACTTTTACTGATGGATGGAAGCAGTCAGACATTGACTTTTATGTCAGGTAATATTATTTCTACATCAACAAACATGCTGCAGATCGGCGATAATGTTACAGTTAGCGGAGCTTCCAACTCCAGTTTTGTTGACGGCCAGGTGAGAAAGATCGGTAACGATGCTTTTACTTTCCCTGTGGGCAAGAGCGGTGTATATGCCGGAATTTCAATCACAGCGCCCTCGGTAACAACTGATCATTTTACTGCCGAATATTTAAAAGCAGATCCTCATCCCACCTATGACAACCAGTTGAAAGATGCCACCCTGGAACATATCAGCCACAATGAATACTGGATATTGAATCGTACCAACGGCACTTCCAATGTAAGTGCTACCTTATCATGGCAAAATGCGAGAAGCGGGGATGTTACCAACCTCTCTACCCTAAGGGTTGCCCGCTGGGATGGATCAGTGTGGCGCGATCACGGAAACGGAGGAACTACAGGTAATACAACAGCCGGCACGGTAATTTCAGGCGCCGTGATTACCTCATTCAGTCCGTTTACTCTTGCTTCAACAACCACAGAAAATCCATTACCTATTGAGTTATTATCATTTTCCGTTTTACCCAATGGAAATACTGTGGATGTGAAATGGAGTACTGCAACTGAGATCAACAACGATTATTTTACGATTGAACGAAGTTCTGATATGATCGGTATTGAATCGATCGCCACTATTGATGGAGCCGGAAACAGCAACAACACACTTAATTATTCGACTGTTGACAAACAACCTATGACCGGAACTTCCTATTACAGGTTAAGACAAACCGACTTTGACGGAAAATACAAATACTACAATTGGGTGGCAGTAAATTTCGAATCGGAGCCGGGTGGACTCAGATTTGGTGTATATCCAAATCCTGCTGATCTCAATACCGGGTTCACACTTAATTTAACCGGGGCTGAAGACAATCAACAGGTATTGGTGGTGATCTATGATGCAAGCGGCAGGGAAGTTTTTTCCAAGGCAATCATCCTCGAAAATAACACAGGACAGGTAATTGCCATTGATCCATTTAATACGTTTTCCCCAGGGATATATACCATCTCCGCAACTTCTGACAACTCCGTATTCAGACAAAAATTAATTATAAGATAGTATATGGTTACATGAGTTTGCGGAAGGCCAACGCTATCGGTACTACTACGCTCATAAGCTACGTAGTACACATATAGCCGGTTCTAACCTCAATAAGTGCCGGTATATTATCACTACAAAATCATTGAATGGTGATCTTCGCATTCTTTTTAAACCCATCCACTCCGGTTATTCTGACAAAATATATTCCGGCCGGCAGTTCATCTGTAGAGATCGAATAAATATTTTCACCATTTTTTGAAGTCATGTGCAGACTAACTTTTTTAGTTCCATTTATATTCAGCACTTCAATATCCAATTCCTGAATTCCGGATACATCAAATGCTAAATTCAGCAACGCCCCTTTTTTAACAGGGTTTGGATATACTGTCATGGCATCTTTCAATTGTACTTTAGATAAGGATGTGGTTATACTTCCAAGATTTTCATTTCGCGCTATCACGATGGTTGTATGTGTATTGAACTGAACCGTATCACCTCCTGCATCTACCTGCTTCGCTTTATTGGTTCCTGAAGGATGCTGCATAGAAATAAACATATATTTATAATCAGGTGTAAACGTGATCCCTGTTGGTTCACTACCAAGAGGTGTCCTTGCAAACAGCTCTACCATTGGAGATAAGGCTGTATGGCCGGGTTTTACCATCCAGATATAGTTATACTGTAAACTTGTTCCGCTGCCGTCCTGTAGCACCCATAAATTCCCCTCACCATCGAAACAAAGGTTATCGTTGCCATCTCCCCAGGGAATTGATTGTTGTCCGGCATCAGTATTAATAAGGTAACTGGCAGACTCAACAAAAGTTTCGAAATTAATTACGTTGGCTCCATTATCGTTTAATCGATAAACCCTACCGCTGTATTTTTCGGCAAAATAAACTTTACCATCGGGCCCTATTTCAACATCCTCAATACCCTGAAAATTGGTCGCGCCAAGCCCTGTTGCAAGTGTATTGGTGGTGTTTCTTTCAACCTTTGTCGTATTTGGCACTTGTACCCAATCGCCTGTAGTATCTGTAATTTGTTTAAAAACATATAATTTTCCATCCGTCAGATCATTTGCAACTGTTGGTACAAACTTGTATAAAAATCCATAAGCGGTTTTATCAGCTCCGGTATAGGCCACTGTTCCATCACTTTTTATTGCAACATTCTCGTGGTCTACACAGCCCATTGCCCAAAGCTTTTGAGGACCGCTGCCATAGTCCCTGATTTTACGCGTTGCAGGATCTATTTCAACCAACCAACCATTTTTATTATATCCATCACCATTAGGATCAGTTGCGGTTACCTGTTCTTCGGCGGTTATACCTGTACCCCAGGGCGTAATACCCCCGGAACAATTTCCATACGTTCCATCCAGCATACTAAAATCGATTTGATTTATGGAATCTACAACCCACAATTGAGTCGAACTGTTAAAATGTGTACGAACCAATGACACACCCCCGCCTCCTTCACTACTATAACCGCCGATTTCTTCGTTAAGCAATACATACCCATCATTACTACTTCCATTTTTAGGTATATACCCGGTAAAATCATGCCAACCCTTTATAGGAAGGCCATCTGTTCTTAGGTCGCCATTTTTCACCAATAGCTGGAAAGTATGAGTGGAAGGAAGTATTAATTGAGGAACCTGAACACCCGATTGAACCGAGGTAAATGTTCCGATAGTTTGGGCGGTTGAAAACAAGAAAACAGAAAACGATGAAATCAGTGCGCAGATCTTCTTCATTTTGAAAAGTTTTTATGATTATGTAATAAGGTTAGCAAATTTTATTCTGGTATTGTTTTTATGATCCGGGGCTGCCCGAATAGTTCAACTCTCTAAAAATTAAAAAGTGCAATTATCCGATCATCACCTTTTTACTGAACTGTTTATTACCACTTGTGGCCCTGATCATATATACACCCCTGTTCAGCGATGCGCCAATTTCAAATGTAAAATTAATACTACCATGACTATCGGTCTGTACTCTTTTCGACACGCATTGCTTACCAAATACATCGTAAAGCACTACCAACGCCGTTGATTCTCTTTGCAAACCAGCCAATGTAATTGAAAAACTACTTCCATCTGAAATATTTACAGGGTTTGGATAAATTGAAAAATCAGCCGATTGGGTATTTTCAACATTTACAGAAACTATTTCTGAATACGTAAACTTCCCATCAAAATCAGTTTGTTTTAAACGATAATATGAAATTCCGGCAAGAGGGTTTTTATCGGATGTATAATAATTAATTCTCTTTGAACTGGTGCCTGCGCCGGTTATTGTTGCAATCCCGTCGAATAAAATACCATCACCTGAACGCTCTAAAGTGAAATAATTATTATTGGTTTCAGATGCTGTAGCCCATTCAATCCTGACTTCATCAACATTATGTAAGGCATTGAAGTATAGCCATTCTACGGGTAAAATGGCCATTTTGTTTACAGCTTTCCCTACTCCCTTTAGAGTAAATTTCCCTCCCGCAAAAATATGAGCACCGTGAACTCCATCATCGTACACGGTCAAGGTAGTAACAAAACTATTTAGTGTATCGGTACTAACAAGCGACCATGCTGTTCCATTCCATTTAGCAACTTTACTGGCGAACATTCCATTTACAGAAGTAAAATCTCCTCCTACATATAATTCGGAATTAAATTCTACCAAAGGGTTTACTTCTGCATTAGCACCTCCGCCAGCTACATCTGAACCTAAAGCAGTCCAAGTTGTTCCATCGTATTTTGCAATATTATTTGCCGCGACACCATTCATGGCAGAAAATAGGCCCGGTACATACAACTCACCATTATATACGGCCATATCCTTATAAACATAAGATCCTGTAATTCCAGTTCCGGGGGCAGAAAAATTTACCCCATCCCATATCGCAAGTTTGCCACAAGCAACACCAGTCGGACAGCAAACATAATCAGCATAACTAAATGACCCGCCACAATAAAGATTTCCACCATATACACCCAATGCATAAACTGCGCCATTCATACCAACACCGGTATTGCCAACTGTACTCCATGCACTTCCATCCCATTTAGCTATGCGGTTAACGGTAAGTCCATCCACACTGCCGAATTCTCCACCTACATACAGGTTTCCACCGTAAGTAGCCATAGCATACGGAACACCACTCATTCCAACACCTGTTCCTACGGTACTCCATGTGGTACCATCATACTTTGCAATACGCACTGCAGAAACTCCGCCGGCAGTAGTGAAATATCCTCCTACATACAATTCAGCGTTATAAACATACAGGAGTCGAACATTGTTGTCTAATCCGCTCCCAACTGCCGCCCAACTCGTTCCATCATAACAGGCAATACGATTAGCTGGAGTTGTGCCATCAACCAAAGTAAAATTTCCACCAACGTAAAGTTTACCATTAAAAACTGCTGCAGCGCGAACATCACCATTAAATCCATTGGTTGGACCAGGGTAGTCCCAATGGTATTGCCCATTCATTTGTAAATGAAGAAGAGCAACAATAACAAATAAAATACCTTTAAAAATAATTGTAATTGATATTTTCATTTCCTACTTAAGTTATTTTATTCATACTCGAAAGCAGTATTAAAATCACCTATTGCAATGCTCAACTCTTCAGGAAAATCCAATTTAAAAGATGGGATTAAATACCATTTTCGGATGCCAAATATTAAAGCTAATTTAGATCAAATCTCTATAAAAACCTAATTTTACCCCCCCCAAAAAAATTCAAAAATCTACTAATCAATCAGTTACATTGAGTACTTTTTGCTATTGAGATTAATTATAAAAACATTTTCTCCCAAATTTTTTTACAGCTTTAAGCGTCTGCTCCTTCTCCTCCAAAAACCCCATGTGACCGGCATTTTCAAGGAATAAAACATCTGAATCTTTTACCAACTCTGTTTGCTTCAAAACCGATTCATATGGAATAGCTGCATCATGTTTGCCAATTATAAACAGTACAGGATACTTAGCCATTTCCAGTATCCAATCACGTTTCACTCTGCGGAAATTTATTCCGTTTAATGTATAGCTTTGCTCTTGCATTTCAAAAGCATTTTGGAATTCAAACCGTTTGTTTGTAAATTTGAGTGTTAAAAATTCAGCAAAATGACAGCTATAGCGATAAAAAAACAATTCGATAGTTATTTGCCTTTATTATCTAAGAAGCAACAAACATTGCTTTTAGAAATGGTAAAAAGCTTTTTGAATGTTGATAAAGAAAATCCACGGGTTAACCGCAAACAGTATAATAAAGAAATTGACGAAGCAGTTGCCAGGATTGAAAAGGGCAATTTCGTTACGCACCAAGACGCTATCAAGGAATTGTCCAAATGGTAAAAAATTTTAAGATAATTTGGGACAAATATGCTCTTAACGACCTCAAAGAAATTCTCGCTTATTTATCCAAACAAAGTCAGCAAGCTCCTAAAATTGTAAAGCAAGGCGTTCTCACGCGATTAGAAATTATTAAAACAAATCCGCTTATTTGTGAGTTAGATAAATTAAAAAATAGCCCGAATAAAGAATTCCGGGCATTTGTAGTTTACAGTTATAGAATTACCTATCAATTAAAGGCCGTATCTAAAGAAATTCGTGTTGTCAGAATCAGGCATACAAGCAGAGAACCGTTAGGTTATTGACTTGTAAAACATCTTCTCGAAAATTTCTTTACAGCTTTTATCGTCTGCTCCTTCGCTTCCAAAAAACCCATATGTCCAACATTTTCAAGGAACAAAACATCTGCATCTTTTACCAATTCCGTTTGCTTCAAAACCGATTCATATGGAATAGCGACATCATGTTTGCCAATTATAAACAGTACAGGATACTTAGCCATTTCCAGTATCCAATCACGCTTCACTCTGTCCTTCATACCTTCCAAAGCATTAACAATAGCTAACTTTGGAAAATGGCTTGCTCTTTCCTGTAAAATTTTTATGTCATTTTTATGTGCTTCCGCATTTTGAGGTGCAAATAACGGTTCAAAAAATATTTTAATGTATTGCCGTGCGTTATTCTTCACCACGGTGATCGCCTTATCCCTACTTTCCTTTTTTTCAGGAGTATCCGCCAAAGCAGAAGAATGGAATAACCCTAACCCTTTCAAATTATCGGGGAACAGTTCGGCAAAGGCCATTGTAACATAACCTCCCATTGAATGACCAATAACAACATAGCGCCTCAAACGCTCCTTGTCCATCACCGATTTTACGCATTTTGCCATCATCTCCATGGTGTGAACGTAGCCTATACATGGCGTTTCACCAAATCCCGGAAGATCAATACAAACAACCCGGAATGACTTTGAAAGTTCTTTGGAAAAATCGTTCCATATCTCCAGGCTTTCCATGAAACCATGAAGCAGCACAATTGTTCTACCTTTTCCTTTATCGGTGTAACGTACTTTAACCTGTTTGAATACTGTATACTTTGTCATTTAATAAGCGTAGGGTAAAGGTAGCTTCTACCAATGAGTGTTGGGCTGAAGCCCGGTTACTTCTACTTTTCATTACCCCGACCTTCAGGTCGGGGTAATGAAATAAAAACTTATTTGGGCTTTAGCCCAAGTCGCGTGATACTTTATTTTTTATTCATTATCTCCTCTATCTCATCTGCTTCAATGGGAATATTTTTCATCAGGTCGACCGGACCTTTTTTAGTGATTAGAATATCATTTTCGAGTCGAATTCCCAGCTTCTCTGCACGAATATAAATACCGGGTTCGCAGGTCAGAACCATTCCTTCTTCAAAAGGACGGGAGAAGTCGCCCACATCATGCACATTAAGACCCATATAGTGGGAAGTGCCATGCATAAAATATTTTTTATACAGCGGATTTCGGGGATCCTGTTTTTTAACAGCAGAACCTTTCAAAAGCCTGAGCTTTATCAATTCTTCCTGCATTACATCTCCTACTTCACGATTCAGCTTTTCCAATGTATTACCGACTTTCATCATTTTAATCGCAGCACGCTGTACACGCAGTACGGCATTGTAAACACTTTTCTGACGTTTGGAAAACTTTCCGCTTACAGGCAAACAGCGTGTCAGATCGGAAGCATAATTCGCATATTCCGCAGCTACATCAAGCAATATTACCTCTCCGTTTTTGCACTGTTTATTATTATCAATATAATGCAATACATTGGCGCTGGAACCGGAGGCTATAATAGGGCCGTACGCAAAGCCACGCGAGCGGTTGCGGATAAACTCATGGCTTAATTCAGCTTCAATTTCGTATTCCCATACCCCGGGTTTAACAAACCCGAGCAGCCTTCTGAACCCTTTCCCGGTAATATCGCAGGCCTTTTGGATCAACTCAATCTCAGCTTTGGACTTGATGGCTCTCAATTCGTGCATCAGGGGAGCCGCCCGTTTGTAATTATGAACAGGATAATATTCTTTACACCACTTAATAAACCGGTCTTCCCGGGTTTCTACCTCGGCAACGGCACGAGTATGCTCATTCGTATTCAGGTAAACATTCTGACAATGGCTCATCAATGTTTTAAAAACAGTTTTGAACTGACTCAACCAATAAACCGTTCTTATTCCGGAAGCCGCAGTCGCCTCTTCTTTTGTATATTTATGTCCCTCCCAGATAGCAATGTGGTCATTGGTTTCCTTCAAAAAAAGGATCTCACGATTCTCTTCGCTTTTTGCATCAGGAAAGATCACAAGGATGCTTTCTTCCTGGTCAATCCCCGACAAATAAAAAATATCCGCATCCTGAACAAATGGCATAGTGCCATCCGCGCTGGTAGGCATTATATCATTCGAATTAAAAACAGCAAGTGAGTTTGCTTTTAGTTTTTTAGCGAAGTGTTTCCTGTTTTCAATAAAAAGCTTGTTGTCGATCGGATTGTACTTCATTTTTCAGGAATTAACAAATGTTAATAATGAGAGCAATATAATTAAGTAATTTACTTGTTTGAATTAATTATGCAAGCTACTTTTGTGACGCATAAAATTAACACTATTTCCTTAAGAAAACAGATTACTTAATTTTGAATTAAAGCTACTAATTATGAAATAGCCATATACCTTCGGCATACCAACCGAAAATTAATATGGCGTATTCCATGTGACAATCAAGAAATTAAAAATTATATACACATGAATCGTTTTTTAACCTCCTCGCTTGGCAAAAAAGTAGTGATGTCCCTTACGGGTCTATTCCTGATTTCTTTCCTGGTTGTTCACTGTGGCATTAACGCGCTTATGTTTTATAACGATGGGGGCGTAAATTTTAATGCAGGGGCTGAGTTTATGGGAACCAACCCCATTATCAGAGCCGTTGAAATAGTTTTATTCATCGGACTTGTTCTGCACATATACCAGGCCCTCATTTTAACGCTTGATAACAATAGGGCCCGCCCTGTTAAATATGCCGTTAACGCTGCAAATGAAAACAGCAAATGGTATTCACGCTCTATGGGTCTGCTGGGGACACTCATCCTGATGTTCCTTATCATCCATCTTAAACATTTCTGGGTAACGAGTCGGTTTACCGATCAGATAACAGGAGGACATACTACTTTGTTTGACGAAATGAAAGTGGTATTCAGTGAGGCTTGGGTAGTTGTACTGTACGACCTTGCAATGATCTCATTGGCTTATCACCTTCTGCATGGTTTTTATTCAGCTTTTCAAACACTTGGTTTAAATAATAAAAAATACACTCCTGTAATAAACCTTGTTGGCACAGCATTTTCAATTATCATTCCTTTTATTTTTGCAATAATGCCATTGGCAATGTATATGGGCTGGGTGAAATAGTCCTCACCCCGGCCCTCTCCTTCGGAGAGGGAGCAAAAGGGAGAAGAAAGAAATAAAGAATAAGAATTTATATAAGAGTAATTAAGAATATGACAAAACTAAATTCAAGGATCCCTGAAGGCCCTCTTGAGACCAAGTGGACCAAATACAAATCAACTGTTCCGCTTGTAAATCCTGCGAATAAACGCAGCATTGAAATTATCGTTGTTGGTTCGGGGCTTGCAGGAGCGTCAGCCGCTGCGTCGTTAGCAGAGCTGGGTTATAAAGTAAAATGCTATTGCTTTCAGGATTCACCACGTCGCGCGCACAGTATCGCGGCACAGGGAGGTATCAATGCGGCAAAAAACTACCAGAATGACGGGGACAGTGTTTATCGCTTGTTCTATGACACTGTAAAAGGCGGAGATTACCGTGCACGCGAAGGAAATGTATACCGCCTTGCTGAAGTGAGCGCAAATATTATTGACCAATGTGTGGCACAAGGCGTTCCTTTTGCGCGCGAGTATGGAGGGTATTTAAGCAACCGGTCTTTTGGAGGAACGCAGGTACAGCGTACTTTTTATGCTGCAGGGCAAACGGGCCAGCAATTACTTTTGGGCGCTTACAGCGCGCTTGAACGCCAGGTAGGCATTGGTACGGTAACAATGTATTCACGCCACGAAATGCTGGATATTGTAATGATCGATGGCAAGGCCCGCGGCATTATTGCACGTGATCTTGTGACCGGAAAATTAGAAAGACATTTTGGACATGCGGTTTTATTATGTACAGGCGGATATGGTAATGTATTTTATTTGTCAACCAATGCAATGGGCTGCAATGTAACTGCAGCCTGGAAAGCGCATAAAAAGGGAGCCTACTTTGGAAATCCTTGTTTCACACAGATCCACCCTACCTGTATCCCTGTTTCAGGCGACCATCAATCAAAACTCACATTGATGAGTGAATCTCTGCGTAATGATGGACGCATATGGGTGCCAAAGAAAAAAGACGACAATCGTAAACCCATTGATATTCCTGAAGAAGAAAGAGATTATTACCTGGAAAGAAGGTATCCTGCATTTGGCAACCTGGTTCCGCGCGATGTAGCCAGCCGTGCCGCTAAAGAAAGATGCGATGCGGGTTACGGCGTTGGCACATCTAAAATGGCGGTGTATCTTGATTTCACATTCAACACTATGCGTTATGGCCGTATTGAAGCCAATAAACTCGGCATACAAAACCCTTCCGAAGCTGAAATAAAAAAATTAGGTAAGGACGTCGTAAAAGAAAAATACGGAAACCTTTTTGAGATGTATGAAAAGATAACCGGTGAAAACCCCTATGAAACCCCGATGCGTATTTATCCTGCAGTTCACTATACCATGGGCGGCCTGTGGGTTGATTACGAATTGATGACTACTGTTCCCGGTTTGTATGCGCTGGGTGAAGCCAACTTCAGTGATCACGGCGCGAACC
The DNA here is from genome assembly GCA_016183775.1 of Bacteroidota bacterium. Classification (NCBI taxonomy): domain Bacteria; kingdom Pseudomonadati; phylum Bacteroidota; species Bacteroidota bacterium. The sequence goes on along the minus strand of JACPDY010000079.1, from coordinate 69,262 downwards.
GACTGGGTGCATCAGCATTGATGCAGGGTTTGGCTGATGGGTATTTTGTCATTCCATATACCATAGGCTCTTATTTATCGGGTGATATCCGCACCAAATCAATACCAACCGATCACCAGGCATTTGTTGACGCTGAAAAGAAAGTACAGGAGCAGCTTGACAAGTTGATGAATATTAAAGGAACAAAGTCTGTTGACCATTTCCATAAAAAACTCGGTAAAATAATGTGGGACAAATGCGGAATGGGTCGCAACGAGAAAGGTTTAACGGGAGCTATCAGCGAAATACGTGCATTACGTGAAGAATTCTGGAAAGATGTTCGCATTCCCGGTACACAAAATGAATTGAACCCTGAGTTAGAAAAGGCCGGTCGTGTTGCCGACTTTATTGAACTTGGCGAATTAATGTGTATGGACGCGCTCAATCGTAAAGAATCCTGCGGCGGCCACTTCCGCGAAGAATCACAAACTGAAGAAGGAGAAGCCAAACGGGATGATGACAAATTCAGTTTTGTATCGGCTTGGGAATACAAAGGAGTAGGCAGTTTTGAACTTCATAAGGAAGAATTGGTTTTTGATGTTGTGCATCCGAGTCAGAGGAGTTATAAGTAGTTTGTTGGTTGTTAGTTGTTAGTTGTCGGTTGTAATAAATAACATGAGTCAAATAAAGTCATTTGAAGATTTGAATTGCTGGAAAGCAGGTACTGAAGTGAGAAGATGTATCATGAAAATGGTACGCAAATTTCCACCGGAGGAAAAATACGCATTGACTGATGACATGAGGAGAGCTTCCCGCTCAGTTACACACAATATTGCAGAAGGATATGGAAGGTTTCATTTCAAAGACAATATTCGCTTTTGCCGCCATAGCAAAGGCTCCTTATTCGAGTTGGTCGATCAGTTAATTACTGCTTTGGATGAAAATTACATAACACCTGAAGAATATAAATCAACTAAAGAATTAATCGAAACTACTTTAAGATTATTAAATGGATATACAAACTATTTAGGAAGCGCTGTGTCTAAATCCGATATAGTGTCGGATATAGCAATAGAGTATACCCAAACAACAGACAACTAACAACCATCAACACATGAACCTCACTCTTAAAGTCTGGAGACAAAAGAACTCTAAAGAAGCCGGAAACTTCAATACCTACAACGTAACCAACATCTCTGAGGACATGTCCTTCCTGGAAATGTTCGATGTGCTCAATGAGCAGCTCATTAATAAAGGAGAAGAACCCATCGCATTCGATCATGATTGCCGTGAAGGGATTTGCGGAACGTGCAGTATGTATATAAACGGCCGTGCTCACGGGCCGGCACAGGGTACAACCACCTGCCAGCTTCATATGCGCAAGTTTAAAGATGGCGATACAATTACAGTAGAACCCTGGAGAGCTTCTTCATTCCCGGTTATCAAAGACCTGGTAGTTGATCGCTCGGCATTTGATCAGATTATTTCAGCTGGAGGCTTTGTGTCAGTTAACACAGGCAATGCGCAAGACGCAAATAACCTTCCTGTACCAAAAGATGATGCGGACAACGCATTTGCAGCTGCAGCTTGTATCGGTTGTGGCGCATGTGTAGCGGCCTGCAAAAACTCATCGGCCATGTTATTTGTTTCCGCTAAAGTTTCTCAACTTGCTCTTTTGCCCCAGGGACAAATTGAACGGGAAACACGTGTGTTAAATATGGTAAAAGCTATGGACGACGAAGGCTTTGGAAATTGCACCAATACAAATGCCTGTGAAGCTGAATGCCCGAAAGAAATCTCTGTTGAAAATATCGCCCGATTGAACAGGGAGTATTTAATGGCGAATTTGAAATGACATTCTGGTCAATAGTCAGTGGCCAACAGACAAACAACTGATAACTAATAACTGGCAACTTTCTTCGCTTTCTCTTTCACAACCTCAGCATAAGACCTGTTTTCTATTTTGCTATCGATCCAACAAAAAAAATCAAAAAGGTTATCCGGATCAGAATTATAGAACAAAGATTCACGTGGCAACAGAAGTAATTCTTGTTTCCATAATCTGAATACGCTTTTTTCTTCTTTTTTATTGGAGATCGTTGGCAATTTTCGTTCAAAATAACTCAAGGTCTTTTCATCAAATTCAGAAACAGGAGACTTTTTTATAAAATAATTTCTTACGGATTTTGCTAAGTAAGACATTTGTTCAAGGTTTACCAGTTCATAATAGGTTATAAGCAGGTTGATCCTTGTTTGTTGCTGAATGTCAAGCCGGATATCCTTTTTTACAGAAATTATATTATTTAAATAGCTCCGGGCCTCCCGATAATTTCGCAATAAAAAATGTGAATAAAACAGATTGTTATCAACTGTAATAGTATTGTACTGACTTATTAAATTCTGCGGTATTATTCTCTTTATATCTTCCCACACTGCAATAGCTTTTGCTGCATGCTGCTCAAGCAGTAGCCCATGCATGTAATTAATGGTTAGACTCGCAAAATTGCCCACAAAAAATTTATTTTTCTTTGCCGGGGGCAATCCCTGGACAAACGTCTGTGCCCGCTTATAATAATAATCCACTTCCTTCATGCGTCCCAGGCTCCAGGCAATGGATAACAAACGCGATGCTGCACTTATAAAGAAAGTCCTTCGTTCAATAAGCTTTTGTGGCTGACTCTCCAAATAGCTAAGCCATTCTTTCTGAAGTGCAAAAAGTTTATTGTCCCTTTTTTCAAGTAAATTAGAACATGTAAAATGAATGTAATAAAACTCAAACAGTGATAAAAATCCCCGTGCTTTTTGGGGAGAAGATAAAAGAGGATGTTTTAATATTTGCTTTAATTTATTTTTATTTTTTTTAATCCTGCTATGTGAGTGATCTAAAAAAACCTCCCAGGACGCGTTGGATAAAGCCTCATACTGGGCTGTATTATCCAAATAATCAAGGTATAATTTTCTCCTTTCCTCTTCTGTCTCACGGTATATTTTCAGTTTATCAGGACTTGAGGTACTTTTAATTATCCTGAGCTCCAAAGAAGATAAAACAAGGAGGTAATCGTACTTTTCATATTCAAGCCCTTTTGCTTTTGCTTTCGCTATTAGTTTTAGTGCCGTATCAAATAACTGTTTGCTCATCATGATCTTTATTTCATGGATGAATTCGATCAGTTCAGTTTCTACATCCAGCTCACGGTGATAATCGGTGAGGCTTTGAAGAATTGATAGGTGCAATTCATTTTTGAGCGTTGCAAAATGATGTTTGCCTATTGAGTTTAATTGACGGATAAGTTTTACCTCATCATATTCCTTTTGCTTACAAATTAAACCGAAGAGCAATAAGCTTTTAGGATTATCGGTTTTAGATTTAGCCCTGCTGTATGTGCTGAAATTCGCCTTTTCAACCTTGGAGAGAGACTGGATTAAAATAAACAATTCGTCAGAGCTGGTTTTAGGCATTATGGGAAATTTTAAATCCTGTATTTTAATTTGATATACTGATAATTATTCAGCTAATTTAATAATTAAATCTAATTATTATCAATAAAATATATAGTTGTGGGCCTTATTTCCAGGCTCGCTCTACCTAAATTATTAATTGACAGAATGATTTTTGTATGTATTTGATTTGACTGGATACTGTTTTTAATTGAAATTTATAACGAACGGAAATAATAAAAGAAAGAGACTGTTTAAATTTTAAATGAGGTTGTTGCCGATTTTCAGATTGGCTTTTTTATGAAGAAGAGAAGATATTTGCTTTTTAGGATCAACGCTCACTTTAGACAGATTCCTTTTGTTAAAGTGCTTTTCCTGGCAGTGTTAATGCTGCTTATTTATAATTATAATAGTGTAGCAGCTAACATAATCTGGAACAATGGCAATGCAACAAATAATTGGAACGATGGTTTAAACTGGAGCACCGGCGCTGTGCCCGGGTCCGGGGATATAGCCTTATTCAACGGTACATCCACAGCTAATTGCAATTTAAATGGAAGTCCCGATGTGGCAGGAATTGATGTACAGGCAGCTTATTCCGGCACGATCACTCAAAATGCGGGAATAACCATTACCGTTGGAGCAAGCAATTTTTCCATGGCTGCAGGTACATTTACAGGCGGGAATTCCTCCATTACTATCAATGGAACATTTTCTTTAAGCGGAGGCAATTTTACTTCTACTTCAGGTGTACTAACTTTTGTCGGCAGTTATACCAAATCAGGTGGAACGTTTACGCAGAACAATGGGACTGTTGTATTTGCTGCTACTTCAGGCGCCGCTACGCTTACGGGTTCCACTGCTTTTTACAATTTAACTTTTACAGCCACTGCTGCCAATCAGGTATATACTATTGCAGCCGGAACGGTGTTAACATGTACAAATACATTATCATGGACAGGAACCAAGGGTGTTACTGTTAATACGGGAACAATTGATGCGCAAGGTGATATTACAGACAGCAATAGTTTTACCGATAACAATAACCTCATAGGCGGGAATGCAACCATTAATATTAATGGGATAATTGATCAAACCTTAACAGGTCAAGGTTCCATATACCGCGGCGCGCTTTGCTCTATAAATATTAATAAAGCTACGGGCACACTTTTTCTGGTAAGCCTGATCGGTGTAACCGGCAACTGGACTTACACGCAGGGAACTATTAATTATGGCGCTTCTACTATCGTATTTTCCGCAAGTTCTACAATAACCGGATCTCACCAGTTAAATAATCTAACATTTTCTCAAACAAATGGTGGAGTAGGACGTAATTACATTTACACAATAGCTGCTGGAACTACGCTTACCGTGAACAGCACTTTAAATATTGGCGACCCTACTTTTGGCGCTCCCAATTCGATGTACATAAACACAGGTACCATTGACGCTAAAGGCAACGTCGCCGTTTATTCTTATGCAACTACGGGTAACAGCGGAGGCTCTGCAACCATTCATATTTGTGGAACGGGAAACCAGAATTTAACAGGACAAAATTTCTTTTTTCCAAATCAGGGATACGGACCCTTGTGTAAAATAAATATTGATAAAGCAAGCGGAACCTTATCCTTAGTTGGATATATTGTGACATGCAGCAGTTGGACCTATACACAGGGCACTGTTGATCCCGGCATATCTACCGTTATGTTTATGTATAGCTCTACCGGACCTATGACAATAACCGGATCGCTTTCACTTTACAATGTTACATTTAATGGCTCCGGATCTATGTTTTTCAATATTGCAACCGGAACAACGATAACTGTAACCAATACCCTTGTCCTGAGCGGTGGCGGAGGTGTTTATATTAATACAGGCAGTATTAATGCCATAGGTGATATTAATGTAAGTCAGTCCTCGGGTTTTGGCAGCCAGGGTACAGCAACTATTAATATTTGCGGTACCGGCAACCAAACTTTTTTCGGGGCTACCTTTGAGGGACTTGGAGGCACGCCGAACATTACTATCAATAAACCAAGCGGCACACTTACGTTAAAAGATATTATCAATGTAGGGGATAATGGATCGACTACAAATTGGACATATATCGCAGGCACGGTAGATGCCTCTACAAACACTTCAAAAATAAATATTGCCGCGAGTACGGCTAATGTTACTTGCACAAATGGATCGGCAAATATGAGTTTCTATGATCTGAAACTTTCCAATATCTGGGGTACCATAGTTGCTGCAACATTAACAGGGGATGTGCGGGTAAGTAATGTACTCAGTTTGACTAAAGGAAATATCAACCTCAATTCACATACACTTTATTTAACCAATAATTCAACAGGAGCCTGCACGCGCACAACTGGTTATATTAAAAGTGAGACAACCGATAATGCAAGTAAAATAAACTGGAACGTAGGAGGCACTACCGGCTCATACATATACCCATTTGCCACGGCAACCGGCACCTATATCCCACTCACTTTCCAACTAACCGCCGGAACTGCCGGAAACGTTGCCGTTTCAACCTACCCAACAGCATCCAATAACACACCTTATCCCACAGCACCCGATAATGTTACTAATTTGCTTAAGTCAGGTGCAGATAACAGTACAAATGCAATTGACCGCTTTTGGCAGATTGATAAAAGCGGACCGAGCGGTACAGCTACCATTAGCTATACGTATAATCAGGCTGAAGTTACCGGTGGAGTAGCAGGAAATGAAGGCTTGCTGCAAGCCCAACGATATAATACGTCCAACAATTTGTGGGATGCCGCACTGCCAGGACAAACAGCCGATGGCACTACCAATGTTGTTACAGAACCGGGTATTACACAGTTCTCCCCTCGTACACTTGCCCTGTCAAGTTCTCCTTTACCCATAGAGCTGCTTAGTTTTACAGCAAGGAAAAATGACGATCGGGTAGATTTAGTCTGGGTAACTGCAACAGAAGCAAATAACGATTATTTCACCATCGAACGCAGCGCAAATAATCTTCACTTCGAACAGCTAGCCACAATAAAAGGAGCCGGTAACAGCACTGCTGTAAAGGAATATTTAGCAGAAGACAAACAACCATTAAGTGGTGTATCTTATTACAAACTGAAGCAAACTGACTTTGACGGAAAATATAAATATTCACCTACAGTGGCTGTTCAAATTAGCAAGGACTTTATCGAGCAGTTATTTCCCAATCCTACAACGGGTACTTTTATGCTCCGGCTAAATGAAAAAAAAGAAAAAACTATACTAGTTGTGGTGCTTGATATAATTGGGACGGAAATATACAGTTCGAGTGTTATTATTGAAAATGGATCGGACAAAGTGATAATTAAACCGGAAATTGACATTCCCACTGGTATATATTATGTTGTTGCTTCATCGGATGACAAATTAGTCAAACACAAACTGGTTATCGCGAAATAAATCGTGAAAATAGTCCTCGTTTTGGTGTATAATTGCAGGAGAAAACGACTTCAGTAGAGTAGGACTACGCATGTCAAAATTGATCATGTATTGAAGTAAAATACTGAAAATGTAAAAATGATAAACCAGGAAACCCTTCTGCTGCCTTTTTATATACGATTTTTCTGATAGTGAATTTTATATCCCCTACTGCAGAAGACTTTCTGCTAAATTTTCCTTTAAAAAAAGAATGGCTGAACCGGCAATGGTAAAACTTCATTCCGGAACGAGGATTAAACCGAATACCGCCTGAATAAGTTTTTACGCAACAGCACAATTACCATTTCAGGAACGGAAGAGATGAGAGGTTTAATTAACTAATATTTATTTGATATACTGATAATAATTCAGATAATTTAATAATTAAACCTATTAATAGTCAATAAAACAGTATTAATTGGTTTTATTCCAAACCACATTATAATATTAATCAAAATTGATCTAATGATTTTTATACACATTTGATTTGACTTGCCAGCATTTTTGAGTGAAATTTATATTAGTTGAAATCAAACAATATAAAACAAAAAGTCACTATGAAAAATCGTCATACTTTATTCTTCAAAATAATTGTTTTTGCCCGAAAAATTGTTCTTTCAAAAAGACTGCTAATTATAGTATGTGCCTGCATAACAAATGCAATGATCTTGTCCGGCCAAACGGTAAATGAAAACTACGTTGATGGCAGAGTATATATTAAGCTGAAAAATAATGTTCCCTTGAATTTGGGAATAAAGGATGATCCTATGCATACGGATATAAATTCCTATCCTTTTTTGGCATCGCTGGCAGAACAGTTTATTTTTAAAAGCTTCCGTAGGCCCTTTTATGCCGCCAAAGAATCGGACGTATTACAACGCACTTTTGAATTGGAGTTCAATAACTATGCCGATATCGATCTGTTGATTCGTAAGTTAAGGGCTTCTGAAATTGTTGAGTATGTTGAGAAAGTACCCCTATACAGATCAATGGCTACACCGAATGATCCAAGTTACTCATCGCAATGGGCATTAGCGAAGATCGGTGCTGCAAACGCCTGGAATTATTCCACAGGCAGCTCGGCGATAGTGGTTGCAATTATCGATGAGGGCGTACAACTAAACCATCCTGATTTGATAGCTAATATATGGGTGAATGCCGGAGAAATTCCGGGTAATAATAAAGATGATGATAATAACGGATACATTGATGATGTGAATGGGTACGATGTAGGAAGCAATGATAGTGATCCTTCTAATTCCGGTCCACATGGTACCGAAGTTGCCGGAATAGTTTCTGCTGCTTCAAATAATGGTACTGGCATAGCATCCATTGGATACAGCATTAAATTAATGGCAGTAAAGGCCAGCGCAGCTTCTGGTTCAACTATAACCAGTGGAGCTGCAGGACTTGTTTATGCAGCTTCTGCGGGAGCGAGAGTTATTAATATGTCGTATGGAACTGGAGCTGTTTCACTCACCGATCAGAATGCAATAGATTACGCGTTCAGTAAAGGTTGTGTACTGGTTGCGGCAGCAGGAAATTGTGGTATTTGCCAGGTTTCCTATCCCGGAGCATACCCTCACGTTATTGCAGTAGCATCCACAAATCAGACTGATGTTAAATCTTCTTTTTCCAGCATTGGACCTGACGTGGACCTGGCGGCTCCCGGCGAAGGTATTTTAACAACAAATACCGGAGCGGGCTATTCCTCGCCGAGCGGCACTTCTATGTCATCTCCCCTAGTTGCGGGCTTGTGCGGATTGATGTTATCATTGAATCCATACCTGACTAATGTTGATGTTGAAACATGTTTGAAAAATAATGCGGACAATATTGATGCACAGAATCCTTCTTATATCGGTCAATTGGGAGCAGGCCGGATCAATGCGGATAAAACCATGCAATGTGTACAGGCTTCTCTGGCATGGAAACCGACAGCTGATTTTATAGCAAATGCTGTAAGTGTTCCGGCAGGAGGTAAAATAATATTCACGGATCAAAGCATTCATAAAGCTACTACATGGAACTGGACTTTCACCGGGGGTACACCTGCCAGTTATACTGGAAAAAATCCGCCGCCAATAGTTTATTCAACGGCGGGTTCGTATAATGTATCGTTGACGGTAAGTAATAGCAATGGAACAGATACCAAAACAAAAAGTGCATACATAACAGTTACAGCTGCCAATGGTTGTGATTATATAAATTACTCAATGATACAAGGTGCTTCTCCTGCCTGGCATCCTGCCATATATGGCGCGAGCGCAACTATTCCTACCAATAAAGATGGCTGGATAATGGGTCTCAATGGGCTGGATGCGAGAAAACAAAAGGCGCAATATTTTGATGCGTCAAGTTCTCCTTATTCAATACTTACACGCGCTAACATGTGGGTTTATCTTGCAAACTCCACTAATTTGAGCAAAACAATAACCATTAATGTGTATGCAGCAGATGGCGCAGGCAATTCACCCGGAACGCTATTGGGTTCCACAACAAAAACAATCCAACAGTGCAGAAATGCGATAAAAGCAAAACAATATTTGGATATTGCGTTCAGGCCTGTGATAAATTTACCTGCTAACAAAAAATTCTATATTGGTATTGATTATTCGAATTTGAATTGGACAACTTCCAGGGATACTTTACTGATCGTATCCAATTCGCTTGGAGAAACCAAGCCAAGCGGAGTATGGGAACAAAGAATGGATAATTCATGGAACCAGATGGCTGTGACCGGTGCGTATTGGGCCGTACAGGCATCACTGTACCTGTTTCCTTTTTTGACCAATCAACCGGTTGTAGCTACTTCAACAGTAAGCCAAACAACAATATGTCAGGGTGCGGCAATAACAGTGGATGCAACAGGATCACTTCACCAAGATACCTTGATCTGGTATAGCGTTGGAGGGAACCCTAAAATATCAAACGCTGTGTCTCAAAGTATTATTTATGGTACAGCAGGCAGTTATAAGGTGAAGCTGTTTGTAATAGGTGGCGGATGTCATGAACTTGATTCAACCGTAACAAATATAACAGTGAATCCCGCACCGGCCATTAGTATTACTTCTTCAAAGGGTACCGCAATGTGTTCTGGGAATTCCACAACACTTACTGCATCCGGAGCAACCGGTTCATACACATGGTCTCCATCCACAGGTTTGAGTGCGACCTCCGGAGCAGTTGTCACTGCTTCTCCAACTGCTGATATTACTTACAGTATATCCGGTTCAACGGGAGCTTGTACGGGATCATCGGCGATAGATATCAAAATTGACAATCCTGTTACTGTGCTTGTTACTACAACTCCTGCCAATGCAACTGTTTGCAAGAATGCTTCCCTGGTTTTTAATGCTTCGGGCAGTACGCATGTAAGTTCTTATAGCTGGAACTTCCCCGGAGGTTCGCCCTCAACATCTGGTTTGGTATCACCTTCCGTTTCCTACCCGGCCACCGGAACGTATACAGCTACCTTGTCAGCGACTAACAGCTGCGGCACTGATAATACGTATTCAAAAACAATAACTGTAGATATATGTACAGGCATTGATCCGTTGCTTTCTTCAACAGCCATTTATACTAATTATAATCCGTTAGATAAACAATTAACGATTATGATGAATGGCAATTTTAATACGAATGATGATAAACAGGTAATGATCATTAATATGATGGGACAGGTTGTCTATTCGGGAGAGCTAATAGTAACGGGAACTCAGGCTTCTTCTGTAATTGATATGTCAGGGTATTCACAAGGTATGTATGCCATTCAGGTTTCGGATGGGAACCGCGTGTTTAGTAATAAATGTTCGGTAAATTAAAATGAAATGATCCGGACAACCGGTTTGGGCACTAAAATAAGGGATAGAAGAAAAAAATTCCATACTCCATTCGTTTAATAGCCGGCAGAAAAACATTAAAATATTTTTTTCACTATTACAAAAACCATAAACTATGAAACCTTTCTACAAGCTTTTATTTGCAATTTTCCTGGCAGCGAATTTTACATTCTCTACTGCACAATGTCTTTTGTTAAATGTTCCTTTGGAAAAAAGAATTGCCGAGTCGGATATAATTATTGAGGGAAAGGTAATTAGTAAAACTTCATTCTGGAACGAGGATAAAAGCCGTATATATACTTCAAATATAATTGAGCTGTATAAAGTATTTAAAGGCGAGATTAGTTCAGAAAAAATAGAAATGATATCTGATGGAGGCGTAGTTGGTGATACTTGGGTTAAGGTAAACCCTGGTGTAGAGCTGGGTATAGGAGAAACCGGCATTTTTCTTTGCAACTTTTACACAAACAACTCTATTGCAACAAATAAATCCGTTAGCTACATCCCGAATTGCTTATCGCTGGGTTTTATAAAATACAACCTTGCTGAACTCAGCGCGGCTGATGTTTTTACCCGATATTCAGATATTAAAACCAAACTGTATGATTTCATAAGTCAAAAAACTGCGTTATCAGTTATTGATTATAACAAGTTTAATTTGCAAGCGTTGCAAAATAACAGGGCTGCAAAGAAGCAAGCTGCCGCAGCTGCTATAACTTCATTCTCTCCAACAACAATTTCAGCGGGATCCAAATCTATTCTTACTATAAAAGGATCGGGGTTTGGGGCAACGAGAGGATCAAATTACGTGGGATTTGCAAATGCGGACGATGGAGGTAAAACATGGGCCGATCTGTATGATGCATCTGTTACCTTTGATAATTTATACTATGTTAAATGGACCGATACCGAAATACAGGTTTACGTACCTAACAGGGAGTCCGCAGGCGGATCAAAATTAGTTTTTGCAGGAACAGGTAAGATCAGTGTTGTAGTAAACACTGTCAGAACGGTTAGTTCCGATACATTGAATATAAAATGGGCGCTTTATGAACATCCTTTTACCGATGGCTTTTCTCAGGTTGTTCATACTAACGTCAATGGAAAGGGTGGTTATACCATTCATCTGAACACAGCTTTTGCAGGAAATGCGGCCGCTGTTGCCGCATATACCAGGGCTTTAAAAAACTGGTCGTGTGCTACGGGTATTAATTGGGATTTAGGATCCAACACGGCGAGCACCACCTCTGCAGTTGACACAATTATCACTGTAAGGTTTGGCAACCCGGGCGAATTACCTCCAGGCACGATGGGCATAGCCACTTCCACTTACAAAACATCCTGTGGTACAGGAAACACCCGTCGATATTACCTGATGGGCTTTGACCATGTATTTACCAATCAACCCAGCGATGGAACAAACAACTATGCCTGGCAATTCGGGCCTGCACCGGCTACTAATTCGGAAGTTGACTTTGAATCGATAGTTCTTCACGAATTCGGACATGCGCACCAGTTTGGACATATTATACGGCCAAAGTATACTATGAATTATGCGGTTACTCCCGGCGAAACTACACGCACAATACATCCTGAATTAGTAGAAGGAGGAAACGTAAACTGCGCAGCGAGTTTTGCTACACCAATTTGTAATCCAACTAACCCGGGCCCAATGATCAGGTCTGCGTTGGTTGGAGCAACCATCACTCCGTCCGCTGATAAAACGATATGTTCGGGAATTTCAACTACGCTTACTGTGAGTGGAAATGCCGACAGCTATTCCTGGTCTCCATCAACTGGTTTAAATACAACTACCGGAACCAGTGTAGTTGCTTCCCCAATTGTAACCACCACCTATAAAATAACAGCCCTCAAAGGCGCTTCTTGTTCAGCAACTTCAAACATAAAAGTATCCGTAAACCAGGCGAATGCAACCGTAGGCTCCGATGGAGCTATTTGCAGCGGAGATGTTTTTACACTGCAAGCCACCGGCGGCGGTACGTATACCTGGTCACCGGCAACAGGATTAAGCTCCACAACCGTCGCCAATCCTGATGCAAGCCCGGCTAATACTACCACCTATACCGTAACAGTTACTGCTACAAATGGTTGTTCCGCCAATTCCACTGTTTCTGTTTCAGTATTCCCTGCACCTCCCAAGCCTGTTATTACACGGAACGGAAATGTGCTTACTTCAACCAGTATCGATGTCTTCATGTATGAATGGTATAAGAACGGGAATATTATATCCGGCGCCAGCAACCAAAGCTATACAATGACCGGCTCAGGCTCCTATTATGTTGTAGTAACCAATGCCGATGGCTGTTCCAGCACCTCTTCGCCTTTTCTGCTTACAGGTATTGATGAATTTTCCTCAAAAAATATTGTTACTGGCTATTTTGACGAAATTATTGGAGAAATTATACTAAAAATATATTCTCCGGTGAAAGAGAAGTATATTGCAGAGTTATATAATATTGCAGGACAACAGCTTAGCCATACCGATTGTGGAGAGCGTTCGGGAACGTTTACCGAACGAATACCGGCAAATGATTTAGCAAAAGGAATATATATCATCTCCATTAAAGCTGAAGGTAACGGGATAAAATCATACAAAAAAATAATAGTGGAATAATCACATTTTTCATGTAGGAATCTGATTGATTTAAACCTATACAAAATACCATGAGATTAACCGGCAGATCGTTCATTCCAATTTTGCAACTGCAAATTGCTGTATGGCTGCTGCCGTCGGTTTCCTTAGCCGGCAATGACAAGCGAACTCCCGGTGAAAAAGATCGAACACAATTTACCCGGAAAGTACCTGGCAACCCTGCTGCCCCGCATGGGGGAGCCGGTATGTTATTTACTCAAAACAAAGGCCAGATAATTGATATCGATAACCATCTTCGTCCTGATATATTATACAAAAGTTCGACCAAGGGAAGTGACATATACCTGCGAAAGACAGGTTTGAGCTATGTATTTAGCAATTTGATTAAAGTAATGAATGAAGTAAAAGAGCAACTGGAAGAATTGGAAATATCCGGACAAATAACTGCTCAAAACAAACAACAAAAAGAAGAAGAGCTTAACCAAAAGCAAATCCTGAAAGTGCATCGCGTTGATATGGATTTTGTGGGCGCAAACAGCTCTATGCAAACCATTGAGGACGTGTCCTCCGGAACTGGCACACTGAGCGGAGTCGAAGTGTCAGTGAAGGAGGAAGATGCGGCCGTAGGATCCCTCAATTACTATTACCCGCATTGCCCGCAGGGAGTAACTGATGTACGACAATATAATAAGATCACGTACAAAAATATTTACAACAATATTGACATACAATACTATGGTGGCAGTGAAAAAGGGACTAAATATGATCTGATCGTAAACCCGCATGCAGACCCCAATCAGATAAAACTGCGGTGGACCGGCGCAGAAAAATTAATAATTAAAAATGGAAAATTAAGAATAAGAACCAGTATAAATGAATTTTACGAATCCATACCAAAAGTCTACCAGGTAATTGATGGAAAAGTAATAGATGTAAAAGCAAAATATAAATTAGATGCGAGACATGAGTCTCAAACTTCACATCTCACATCTCATATCTATGAAACTACTTTCCAATTGGGACTTTACAACCCTGACTACCCTTTGATCATTGACCCTGCTACCTGGAACACCTATTATGGGGGAAGTGGCGAAGAAAGAGGTGTTGGAGCAGCTACAGATGCTGCCGGCAATCCTGTTTTTAACGGACTTGTGTATTCCATGAATTTTCCTGTAAATGCAGGAGCCTATCAAAACTTTTATAAAGGGCAAGGGGATGCGTATGTGGTAAAATTCGATCCGAATGGTGCACGTATTTTCGGAACTTATATTGGAGGGAGTTTAGTTGAAAGCCAATTCGGTATGAGTATTACTGCTGACAAAAACAACGATATTTATATAACAGGATCCACCAAATCCACTGATTTTCCGGCTAAGACATGGTTTCCAACATCGTATACGCAGGCGGCAGGCGGGAATGGAGATGCCTATATTTCAAAGTTTTCTCCGGTCGGACTTTTGGTATGGTCTACTTATTACGGCGGTTCGCAGGCCGATGGCGGATATGATATAATTACAGATGCAGCAAATAACGTAATTTTTACGGGGTATACATCCTCTACCAATTTCCCAACCAAAAATCCTTACCAAGCGGCATTAAACAACTTTTCAGATGCCTTTATTGTAAAGTTTAACAATAAAGGGATAAGACAATGGGCCACATACTATGGAGGAAGCGGGTCGGATGGGGGCTATGGAATATGCGTCGATCAGACCAATAATATTTTTGCTTGTGGTAATACAACTTCCACTGATTTCCCCCTGGTTAATCCTGGCGGGGCTTTTGTACAAGTTGGTTTCGGGGGCGCAAGTTTTCCATATGATGCATTTCTTATCAAACTAAATCCCGCCACAGGTTTTCCATTATGGTCGACCTGTTATGGAGGGCCGGCTAATGATGGTGGTACTGGAAGCGGGGTTGCGGTTGATGCTTCAGGTAATGTTATTTTGTGTATTAGTACTGCTTCTACAACTAATATTTCAACTCCGGGAGCTTACCAACCTGCATACGGTGGTGGTGGTGGCGGCACCAGCTATGGTGATGTTGCTCTTATTAAATTCAATTCTTCCTACGCCCGTGTGTGGGCCACATATGTGGGAGGCAATAATGATGAATGTTTGAATGGCTTTGCCATAGATGCTGCCGGGAATAGCTATGTGTGCTGGGAATGGGAAGACATGAATGGAGGAACTTATCCCGGGAGTCTCTCCTGTGCTTATCAGCCCAATTTTGCCGGTGTGGAAGATTTTTATATTGTGAAGTTTAATACCAATGGAATCCGTAGTTGTGGAACATACATAGGAGGGCCCCAGGAAGATGAATATGAAAATACCGGGGCTAACAACATGGCTATTTTTGCAAACGACTTATATATTACCGGATACACCCAGGGTCAATACCCGGTAACAGCCGGTGCATTTCAGACTATACATGGCGGCGGAGGAATGGATGCCTTTATGGATAAATTCTGCATTAATTTATGCGAAGCCAAGGTGCTTGGTTTGGGCTATACGGCGAGCGCTACCAACGTATGTGTTAACAAGCCTGTTACATATACACCTTCAGTAAACAACACATGCGACACTACCGGATACAAATTCGAGTGGACCTTTACAGGTGGAAGTCCCGCTACTTCTACGGAGTTGAACCCATCAGTTACTTATCCTGCTGCCGGAAACTATTCTGTTAAATTGGTGCTTACTACACAGTGTAAAAAAGACAGCCTTACAAAAACTTCTTATATTAATGTGACACCCTGTGGTATTACGGTTGCAGCCGCTGCACCGGGAACCTGCCCGGGAAAGTGTTCCACTGTATCTGCTACGGGCAGCAATGGAACTGCACCATATAATTATAGTTGGAATACCGGGGCATTAACACAAAATATTTCAAGCTGTCCTTTGGTAAATACAACCTATACCGTAACGGTAACAGACGCTGTTGGAAACACAAGCACCGCAAGTACAACTGTTATTATTTTACCGACAGTAAGTGTAAGTACTACCGCCGACAATTCTACCTGCAACGGAAGCAATAAAGGTATTGCAACGGCAACACCAAGCGGCGGCATAGCTCCCTATACTTATTTATGGGATAATGGACAAACAACGGCGATAGCCAAAAATCTTACTGCAGGTAATTATACTGTAACGGTAACGGACAGCAAAGGTTGTACTGGTACACAGGTGGCTAATGTGCCTGCACCAACCCCGGTAACAATAACCTTGTCTGTTTCAGGCAGGAATGTTTGTCCCGGAAAATCCGATGGGTATACAGGTATTGTTCCTATGGATGGTACACCTCCCTATATGTATTTATGGAATACAGGAGGCACCAATTCTCTTATTACCAATTTAACAACAGGAACATATACAGTAACTGTTACAGATTTAAGCGGATGTACGGCAACAACTGCAGTTACTGTGGGAACCAATCCTTCCCTTGCATTACCAACAAGTTCTGTACCCAATAACTGTACTTCGGGAGGTATTGGAAGCGCGACTGTGTCACCATCCGGAGCGCCAGGCGGATACCAGTATTCATGGAGCTCAGGATTGCCGGGAGCAGGATCAACAGGTACACTTACCGGGTTAAAAGCGGGAACATATACTGTTACTGTATTTGATGGAAATGGATGCACTGCATCAACCAGCGTGAATGTACCCCAGGGCCCGCCCCCGCCTTCATCATTTACAATATCCCCTGCTAAAACTGTTTGTGTTGGAACTTCTGTAACATTTACTAATACCAGCGGACTATCCGGGGGAAGCTGGCTGATTTATGGCTTTGGTTCCTCAAATACCAATAATTTCAGTGCTACCTTTAACAATCCTGGTACATACATAGTCAGCCATAAAACTGTTCAGAACGGATGCCTGGCCGAAACAATAGATACCGTTGTTGCGGTAAATTGCCCTGCCGGTAAACCGGGAGTAGGAATTGTTGGAGGCTCATGTATTCCAAGAGGGGACTGCAGCAAAAGCATTACAGCAGCAGTGACGGGCGGCACAGTTCCTTATTCATATCTCTGGAATACCGGGGCTACCACACAAAAAATATTTCCTTGTCCTGTAAGTAATGGCACCTATGCAGTAACGGTAACGGATGCTACCGGGGCCACAAACAGCGCTACTGTTGCTGTAACAGTTGGCCCATTGGCTGCATTTACAAAAACTCCACCGGCCGGAACTGTTTGCACAGGTACTACCGTAAATTATACAGGAACAACATTTCCCGGAGCAACCTATAGCTGGACTATTAACAATCCTCCAATTGTCAGTGGTAGTTCATCCAATTTTTCTTATACTTTTTTAACTGCAGGCAATTATATTGTTAACCACACTGTCAGCAACGCAACATGCGGTGACGTTGCCAGAGACACGATAAATGTAATTAACTGTTCAGCAGCGCCAACCGTAACTGCTACAAGCTCTTCAATATGCTCGGGCTCCTGCGCTGCAGTGACATCCAATCCTGTCGGAGGCACAACTCCCTATGTTTATGCATGGAGCAATGGCAGCTCAACTCAAAACATAAACCCCTGTCCGGCCTTAACCACTACTTATACTTTAACTGTAACAGATGCCGGGGGAAAAACAGCGACAACCACTGCCACAGTAATTGTATCACCGCCGTTAGTTGGACAATTTACCAAAGGTACCGCCAGTTGCACTGGTTGTGGCTGCAAAGAATGGATAATGGTAAATGCAGCCGGTGGCACAAGTCCATATTCTTATTCCTGGCCGGACAGTTATAGTAAGAGGTATAAGAATAATCTTTGTCCGGGTTCATATACAATAAACATTAAAGACAAGAATGGATGTAGTATAAATATAACGGTAAGTGCGCCGTGAGCAAAATGATGTTTATCCAAATGATTATTATAAAAATGTTCCGCTTTTTCATAGCTGCACTGCTTATCTCCGGTAACATGTATTCGCAATCTCCATTCCTTGGAGGAACAGCTGATCAAGGAAAGCAAGCGAAAGAAGATGGACTTAAAAAAGTCACTGATCCCAAGCTGAAAGCACAGGCACAGCAATGGATATCGGCCCAGCAGCAACCAGGCTTTCTGGAAAACAAAGGGCAGATGATGGATAGTGAGGGCAAGCCCACACCTTTTATCCTTTTTAAAACAGAAGCGCCCGGGGTGAATATGTATGTTACCGAAAAAGGACTTTCGTATATGTTTATAAAGCCGGACACATTGCCTGAGAAGAATTCGGGAAGGGAAGAGGAAGAAAATAATTTTGACAATTTTATTGAGCACGAACTTTTGAAAAAAATGCGCGAGCAGATTAGATATGAATGCTTACGAATTGACATGAACTTAACGGGTGCCAGCATAAAAAAGGAAAATGTAATCACAGAAGGCGCGTCCGTCTGGACGGGCAATTATTATACCGAGCAGGAGGCTGCTGAAGGTATTCTTGGCGTACATACTTACAAAAAAATAACGATCAAAGAAATTTATCCCGGCATTGATTGGGTATTGTACAATTCGGACAGCAAAGGTTTTAAATATGATTTCGTTGTTCACCCGGGCGCTAACCCCAAACAAATAAAATTATTGTACCGTTCGGAAAAGGACCTGGACATCGACACAGAAGGCAACATAAATATTAGAACACATTTAGGAACACTTACTGAAAATACGCCGATGTGCTATATGGATAAAAGCCGGGAAAACATCCCTGCAAAATTTATACGAACATTTGCTTCCGGCGAACCAAAGGAGCAGGAATCCGAGATTTCTTTTTCGCTTGACGATTATGATAATTCCAAAACCCTGGTTATTGATCCACAACTTTGGTGGGGAACATATTTTTACGACATGAGCGGTGGTAATGGATCATCCGTAAATCCCGTGACGGTGGATTGCGATGCAAATGGATATGTATATGTTTCCGGGCAAACAGTGGGCAGCCTTCCTCTTATGCCCTGGGGAAGCGCATACTATAGTGCGGCTATGAAACAACTGTTTATTGCCAGATTTACAAACAAAGGCGTGCTTACCTGGAGTACTTATTATGGTGCTGCCAGCAATACTACTTCTCCCAATTTTCTAACTATTGATAAGGCTAACAATATATATATTACAGGTGCTACCCATGCAGCTATTCCCACCCAGGCATGGGGATCAGCTTATTATAATCCAACGTATAATCCTGCCGGATCATTTGGAATTGGAGCGGATGCTATTATTCTCCGTTTTTCAAATACCGGCACCCTTATATGGGCAACACATTTCGGAGGAAGCAACTGGGATAATGGTACATCAATAAATATTGCCCCGAACGGAAATATTTACATAGCCGGATGGACAACTTCTACCGATTTTCCTACCAAGGCATGGGGCGCTGCTTATTTCGATAATACTTACAATGGTGCGGATGATGCATATATAGCCGGGTTTGATAATACAGGCCAGCTTCTATGGTCAACTTATTTGGGAGGAAGCTCGGATGATTGGGTAACCAGTTTAACAACCGATCCTTCCGGAAACATTTATGTTACCGGGCCAACTGGTTCGGGCAATTTCCCTACACAATCACTGGGAGGTGCATACAATGATAACTCTTATAACGGAGGTAAGTACGACGCATATGTTGCAAAGTTTACTGCTACAGGACAGCTTCAATGGTCCACATTCCTTGGCGGAAGCGGTGCGGAAGCGGGACGTGATACGCCGGGCATTTCGTTGATCGGACTTGACCTGAACAACAATATTTATGTAACGAGTTCGACAACTTCAGTGAATTTCCCAACCCAGACCTGGGGTACAGCTTATTACGATGCAACATTATCGGGGTTATTTGACATGTTTATTACCCGGTTCAACTCTTCCTGTGCGCTTACCTGGTCAACCTATTATGGAGGAAGCGGAATACCGACCGCTCCAAATGCAGGAGTGGATGAAGATGAACTAAATATGGTATGCGATGAAATAGAATTTGATAATTGCGGTAACTTATATCTTGCATTCCGCACCGAATCGGCTGATATAACGATCTATAATCCTGGCTGCGGCTCTTATTGCGATAACACCTGGGGAGGGGGTTATGGATGGAAACATTCCGAAGAACTTCCCGGAGATGTTATCGTTACTAAATTTAGCAGCAGAACAGGAAAATTATTATGGGCTACTTTCATTGGCTCTACAGGTAATGACTTTAGGGGTGCGCTGGCAGTAGATCCTTACAATAACCTTTTTGTTGTAGGAGTGTTCTGGGAGTATGCATCCGGAACCAATACCGGCTTACCCTTTGTAGATCCAGGTGGGGGAGCTTTTTTCAATAACAGGTCCTTTGGAGCAGCTTCATTCAATGGGGGTTATACTCAGGGCTATATACTAAAGTTCATTCCCGACCCACCTCCCAGCTTTACACAAAGCCAGGTGAATGCGGGCAGTTGCTTGTGTAATGGTACTGCCACCGTAGGCATAAGTGCAACGTGCAGTGTAGCGCCTTATAACTATATATGGAGCAATGGCACTCAGGTATTAAACACCAATAGCACATCAAATACCGGTGGTGGATTATGTCCAGGCTCTTATTGGGTGGAAGTAACGGATGATGTATGTAACAGGGATACGGCCTACTTTACGATTACCGCCCCTGTTGGGAATTTATCGGCCACAGGTACGCAAACAAATGTTTCCTGTAATGGAGGAAGTAATGGTACAGCAACTGTTTTCCCAACAGGAGGAACGTCTCCCTATAATTATATATGGAACAATGGAAAAACAGGCGCGGGAATTACCGGTCTCACTTCCGGCAATTATATTGTTACAATTAAAGACGCGAGCGGCTGTACCTATCAGCAGAGTTTTATTATTACCCAATCAACATCCTTAATAGCTAATTTCTCCGGTTTTACTCAAACATCGGCCTGTAAAAATACCGGTACTGCAACAATAAGTGCAAGCGGTGGTACTGTACCCTACGCATATAATTGGGGTGCAGCTGCCGGCGGACAAACGGGAACCACTGCAACCGGGCTTGGAGTTGGCAATTATATTGTTTCTGTAACTGATGCTAATGGCTGCGTTTCAACACAAGCAGTGCCTGTTACAGCTATGGCGCCCTTAAGCTATACTGTAACGCCCTACAATTCAACATGCGGCAAAGGTGCCAATGTAAGTATAGCTGCGGCAGGAGGTACCGCCCCTTACGCCTTCACTTTTAGTACGGGGAAAACTATTACAACTTCCGGATCTGCAGGGGATGGGCCTTTGGTAACCGGTACTTATACCGTAACCATTGCTGATGCCAATGGATGTTCCGGCATTCAAACTTGTAGCGTAACGGCCACAGCACAAAATGCGGTAACTGCAACATTTGCACAATCACCTGCCGGAGTTGTTTGCGTCGGAAGCCCAGTAATTTTTACCAATACAGGTACAACAACGGGTACCTACAGCTGGACTATTTCTCAAAATTCCACATCTATTGTATCCGGTACCACTACTGATTTTTCCTATACATTTTTAACGGCGGGGAATTATACTGTCATTCATTCGGTCGAGAATGCAAGCTGTTATGATAATGTGTCAACAACCATCCAGGTAATTAACTGCTCTGCTTCACCCACGGTAACTGCTACCGGTAATACAACATGCGCAGGTGTTTGCACTACGGTAACATCGACAGGTTCAGGCGGGACAGCACCTTACAATTATTCCTGGAGCAATGGTGCTATCACACAAAATATAAATCCATGTCCTGTTATTACCACAACGTATACGGTAACCCTGACTGATAATACAGGTGCAACTGCCAGTTCAACGGCGGTAGTAACTGTTAATCCTGCTGTTAACTTAACCGTTACACCAACCAATATAACCTGCAGTGGAGGGACGAATGGAACTGCCCTTGCAAGCCCCGGAGGCGGCACTTCTCCTTATATTTATGTTTGGAACACCGGACAAACTTCTCAAACAGCCACAAGCCTCGCTGCAGGCAATTATACCGTAACGGTGAATGATGCGAAAGGATGCACGGCCACTACAACCACCAATATTATTTCACCCGCTCCATTAGTAGGACAATTTACCAAAGGTTCCGCTACCTGTGCCGGGTGCGGTTGTAAGGGATGGATATTGGTAACAGCAAACGGCGGCATAGGCCCTTACTCCTACTCCTGGCCAAGCGGATACACCAACCGGTATCAGAATCATCTTTGCCCGGGTACGTATAACATAAATATCAAAGACAAGAATGGATGCAGTATAAATATTAACCTGATAGCACCGTAGCAGCACCATGGTTAACATCACCTAGAGCGAAGTCCTTACTTTCATTATTTTATTCGCCTCCTCTTTTACAACCTCAGCATAAGACCTGTTATCTATTTTGCTATCGATCCAGCAAACGTAATCGACATAAACCAATGGTCTTGGTTCATCCGGATCTCTCATGGCTTTTTCCATAGCCCCTTTTAAAATTTCAAATGCAGCTATCAATTCTTTGGAAGTATTTAAAGCAGGTAATTTTTTACGGATGAAATCGAGGACTATGCTTTCAAATTTAAATAGCCGTTCCTTTTTTCGTAAGTGACGGTATATGGCTCGTAAAATGTACGGAAGTGTTTCAAAATCCTTTAATTCATATCGAACAATAATTGACATAATAAGAGCCGTGCAATAAATATCGTTATCTGCTGTTTGCTGAATTGCTTTGAATTGAGACAAAATCTGATTGAGATATTTCAAAGATTTTCTGAATTGTTTATCCCCAAAATAAAGTGTTACGATCCATAAATAAAAATGTGCCCGATGTCCTTCTGAAATTGTTTCTTCATGTTCAATCAATTTCCTTTCGATCTCAGGTATCATTGTACAGCCTTTGGCAAACTCACCAAGGAATAAAATCCTATCTATTTCAAACTCATAAACACCTAAAAAGATCAAAGCCCTGCCACGCTCATCGGGCTTAAAATTGTATTTTTCAGCAGCAGTTTGTATGTCATCCAGATATTTTTCTGCTTCCTTATATTTTTTTAAAACCGAACATTGAACTAATATATTACGCATAGAAGCTAAATATAAATTGGGATCACCCGCAACCAGGTATGGATTCGAGTCAAGTAATTCTATTCTTTTTTTTCCATGTAAATATGCCTGCTCCCAATTATCAATTGCCTGATTGTAATTTTCATGAATAATATGGAATATCCTTTTTGCTGCTACATTGATCGCTTTGCTTTCATCTCGTAGAAATGGAGATGCCATTAACCTGGTTATGCCGGTCAACCTTTGTTTATCCGGATGCCGCATGCCTGCATCATTCCAGTAAAATTCAAACTCCCTGGATATCTTTTTGTATGTTGTCAGGTTCATTAAATTATCTGTGGCCCGTTTCTCATCATCCCATAGTTCTTGCAGATCATGAATATCTATTATTCCAGATCTACCCATCCCTGAAATCTTTAATAAAGCTATCTCGGCTATGTAACTATACAAATCGTGCTTTAAAGCAATTTGATAGGCTTTGTCCAATAATTTAAAATATTGCCTGAATAATCCCTTTTGATATAAAAAACCGGCCTGGTTCAACATACTACGCAGTTCATATTTTATATCGCCGGTAAAACCTTCGAGGCATTTTAATATGATCTTGTATAATCTCGTTTTGAGTAAAGGCAATTGCCTGATATACTTTTCTGTCTTGAGCAATTCCTCTTCATTATAATCCTTTTGTGAGTCGATCGCGTCAAAAAGTCTGACATAATTATTTTCCCCGCCAATTACATGTCTGGAGGCATAAATCTTAAAATGCCTCTTTTCTGATTGGCTTAGTCTTTTAATAAGTGTAAAAAGGTCGTCGGAACTCAGATATGACATGAAACAATATTTTTATGAAAATAGCCAAAAAATAGCAAAAAAGCTAATATAATTAGAATGGATAATATCTTGAAATGAAACAATTTAAAATTATTGGTTTGACTTGCGCCTTGTTTTGTCTCAAATTTATATAACAAGAAACACAATAACCCGAACACTAAAATCCATATACATATGAAAACAAAATTACAATCACTAAAAAGCACTAAAGTCATATTGATCTTAGTATTCATTGGCATGATCGTCATACAGGCCAATGCGCAATGGACATTGTATAATACAGGTAACTCAGGTCTCCCTGTTAATGGTATAACAGCAATTGCCATTGATGCCGCCGGGAACAAATGGATAGGAGCCACCCAAATGGCGAACTTTAATGCAGGCCTGTGTAAATTTACCGGCAGCACCTGGACTGTATGGAATATGAATAACACCCCTTCATTTCCTACAACCAATGTCGCTTCAATTGCAATTGACAGCCTGGGAAATATATGGTTCGGAAGTCCTGCAGGAATTGGAAAACTAAGCGGCACCACAATTACTTCAAGCGCACTCGAAGGTAATGCGTACATCCAACAACTTGCGATCGATAAAAAAGGAAATATTTGGGCACCTTCACATGCAGGTTTATTCCGCATAAAACGCAGCAGCCCTACTTTTAGCTATACAGTTTATAACAGCACAAGTGCTCCCGCGATGGGTGGCGCCAAAATGAACGCCGCTGCTGTCGATAATTCAGGAGATATATGGTCAGGCGGTTGGGACAGCGGTGTACGTAAGTTTGACGGAAACGCCACATGGACACAATATAATTCAGGCAACTCTGTAATCCCTGGTGATTACACAAACTCGATGGGCCGGGATAGTTCCGGGAATATATGGGTAACATCACAAGGCACTTTATTTGGGACCGGATCTTCTCCGTATGTTGGAAAATGCAATGGTTCAACCTGGACAATATACAAACACATGTCAAAAGGCGGTCCCGTTCCAAGCAGCCAGATATACTCAATGGCTTTTGATAAAGTAAATGGAGTTATATGGTTTGCCAGCGCGGACAGTGGATTAATAAAATTCGATGGAACCAAATGGAAAACATATAAAATGAGCAATACGCCTGGCCTGCCCAGTAACCAAATAAATGCTGTGGCGATTGACAAGGATGGCAGCTTATGGGTTGGAACACCTGTTGGGCTCGCTCATTGGACCTGCACAGCGCCAACGATTACCGTTTCATCCAATGTATCAATATGCCTTGGCGCTTCATCAACACTTAGCGTGAGCGGAGCTGCCGATAACTATTTATGGTCTCCTGCAACAGGGTTAAATACTACAACCGGAACAAGTGTTATTGCTTCTCCATCCACAACCACCACTTATACAGTTACTGCAAGCAAAATGCCCGGTTGTGCAAGCAGTAAAACCATAACAGTTACAATAACCCCATCACCGGTAATTGCCAATGCAGGGTCTGACGTTTCTTTTTGCGCGGGATTAAGCTCAACGTTATCTGCAAGCGGAGGCACTACTTATTCCTGGTCTCCTGCTACCGGACTTAGCTCAACTAGTATTTCGAATCCTGTTGCAAGTCCGGGTTCATCCACTACCTATACTGTTGTGGTTAAAGATGTCAATGGCTGCAGCAACAGCGATCAGGTCAGCGTCACAATTAAACCCGCGCCAGCCATTACTGCAAATGCCGGAAGTGATGTTTCTTTTTGCCCCGGAGCAAGCGCTACATTAACTGCAAGCGGAGGAACAAGTTATTCATGGTCACCAGCAACAGGATTAAGTTCGACTACAATCGCTAACCCTGTTGCCAGCCCTACTGTAACCACTACTTATACAGTAAGTGTTTCTGCAAGCGCCAATGGCTGTACCGGTACAGGTACCGACATGGTAATAGTTAACGTAAAACCAACACCAAACGCGAACGCGGGTTCCGGCGCGGCAATGTGCAGCGGAGACCTTGTTCCCATGCAAGCCAGCGGCGGAGGCACTTATTCCTGGTCGCCTCCAACCGGGCTGAGCTCAACCACTATCCCGAACCCGGATGCAAGTCCGACCAGCGATATCACTTATACCGTAACTGTCACCGGTACAAACGGATGTACTGCCAATTCAACTGTTTCGATCACAGTCTACCAGGGCCCGCCAAAACCAGTAATTACTAAAAGCGGCAATGTGCTTACTTCTACTAATGTTGATGTATTGATCTATGAATGGTACCTGAACGGGAACCTGATCCCCGGAGCTAATTCACAATCTTATACATATACGACACAGGGCACATATAAAGTAGTTGTAACCAATGCGGACGGATGCTCCACTGAATCAAACCCCTTCTCAACCACCACTACGGGCATAAGCAATTTACAACAGGAAAACCTTGCTATCCTAAAAACATATATTCATCCGGAGCTGAATGAAATAATCCTGGAGATGTTTTCTCTGGAAAAAACGCAGTACACCTTTGAGTTGTTCAGTATTTCCGGACAACAAGTATTTATAAATAGTGTCGGGGAGCGTTCAGGAAAGTTCACCGAACGTATTGTCGTAACAGATCTGAGTAAAGGAGTTTATGTTCTTTCTGTCATTTCACGTGAAAGCGGAATGAGGGCGAACAAAAAATTAATTATTGAATAATATTCTGAATGCTACGTCTAAAATAAACAAAGAGGTTATCTGCGTGCTCCCCCACCCGAATGGTGAAAGCCCGGATAACCTCTTTCACAAAACAAATCTAAAAAAAACAAATAGCCATGAACCTTAAAGCTACAACCACCAAAATCCTGCTTATACTTTTTACCTTCACTTCAGTGATACTGATGTCGCAAACACTAACATCAGTAACCGGGAAAAGAATTTACGAACATCACAGTTCGAGTATTAACGGCAATAATTATTATGGCACGTATGCCAATGGATTTCAATCGGGTTATGACTTTCTGAATAACGCATATAAAAACACTGCCACATCAGCCGACCACGCCAATATGGACCTGGTGGAGACCAACGGCATCTTCGGTAATGGGTATAATTATAAAAATGTTGGTTTCACATCCGGTGTCAGTGTAATATGGAATGGTGCCATTTACGGAAATGGAGCCACAAAATATTCTTTAACCCCAACAACTTTCGATTTTACCAACACTACCCAGGTAAGCGAACTCGCAGCCGCATATAATGCAACAGCCGCCTCAACCACCGTTGATGTTCCTCAAAAAGGCAGGACGTATATTGCTAAACTCGCTCTTGCAAATGCTGTGAGATATGTCGCGATCAAAATAACAAATACACTCGGACTCACAGATCAACAGGCCCAGGATATGGTAAACAATAAAAATATTTATGCCGATGTCTATTTTGATTTCGACTATAAATACGGCACGATTCCCGGACCAGTGACAGCCTTCTCAGCCAGCAACGCAAGTATTTGTGCCGGGCAACAGGTTAGCTTTACGGACCAGACAACAAACACGCCATTAATATGGAGTTGGAGCTTTCCCGGAGGATTACCGGCCAGCTCAAGCCTTCAAAACCCTGTTGTTACCTACTCCACTCCTGGAACGTATAATGTGGTGTTAACCACTTCCAATGGAGGCGGCACAACCACCATTACAAAGAATAATTTTATTGTTACGAATCCAATGCCTGTGCAACCTGTAATTACTTCATCCGGAAATATTCTTACTTCAACTGTCGCAAATACTTACCAGTGGTATTTGAACGGAAACATTATTGCAGGGGCAACATTGCAAACACATACTGTTACAATAAACGGTAATTACACTGTGGTCGTTACCGATACCGGAGGTTGCACCAATACTTCGGCGATCTATGCATTTACTACCACAGGAATTAACAAAAGTGAATTTAATAATATATCTCTGTCAATTTTCCCAAATCCGAACGATGGTCACTTTACGCTGAATTTTGATGTAATTAACAAGGACAATTATACGATCATAATAAGGAATGTATTGGGACAAATAGTTTTCAAAGACATCCTGACCAATTTCAGTGGAATTTATTCAACACAAATAGACATTAGCAGTTTCGGGAAAGGTATTTATACTATAAGTGCATCAGATTCAGAACATGAAAATGTAAAAAAACTATCCGTATTAGATATGAATTAAATTTATCGCTGAAATGCTTCCATTCATTAGCGGTTATTCATTAGTAATTATGACAAAAGAAGATTACATTTAAATTACCGTTTCCGTTTTTTTCTTTTGCCGGTAATTCAGGCAAACAAGCGCCTACCGAAACAGAACAGGCGCAGTTTACCCAAAACATGCGAAGGAGCCCTTCGACTAAGCCAGTCCTGAGCAAAGTTGAAGGGCTCAGGGGAGCTGGCATGTTGTTCACCCAAAACAAAGGACAAATAATTGATGCTGACAAAAATCTGCGGCCAGACGTATTATATAAAGGTGAGGGCGCCGGAGCTGATATTTACCTGCGCAAAACCGGCATCAGTTATGTATACAGTAATATGGCTGAAATAATGCACGAGGTGGAAGAACGAATAGAAGATATGGAAAGATTAGGACAAATTACCCCAGCAAACAAAAGAGAGAAAGAAGATGAGTTAAAACAAAAACAAATACTTAAGGTACACCGGGTTGATATGGACTTTGCCGGATGCCTGCCTGCCGGACAGGCAGGCAACAATAATATACAAACAGTTGACGAAGACGAAGCTGAAGGGATGCTGAACTTTTACTACCCCCATTGTCCGCAGGGAGTAACTGACGTGAAACAATACAACAGAATAACCTGTAAAGACATCTATAATAACATTGATGTACGTTATTACGGTGACAAACAAAACGGCATAAAGTATGATTTGATAGTACAGCCTCACGCCGACCCCAGCCAGATAAAACTGAAATGGAGCGGAGCTGAAAGTATACGTGTTAACCATAAAGGCAATCTTGAAATTAAAACCAGCGTAAATGAATTTTATGAATCCATTCCAAAAGTATACCAGATAATAGACGGGGAAGTAGTTGATGTAAAAGCTAAGTATAAATTAGATATGAGATGTGAGATGTTAGATTTGAGAGAAAAAAATAACAGCCCAAAAAATTCTCATATCTCATGTCTCAAATCTCACATCTACGAAGTAACCTTTGAACTTGGAACCTGGAACCCGGAACTGACATTGATCATTGACCCTGCCACATGGATCACGTATTATGGCGGAAACGGCGACGACTGGGGTGTCGGAGTAGCTACTGACCCTTTAGGGAATCCGGTATTTAATGGAAACACCTCTTCCACTAATTTTCCTTTAAGCCCGGGGGCAACCCAAATTGTTTTCAAAGGAGCCTCGGATGCGTATGTTGTGAAATTTACTCCTGCAGGAACGCGCTTATTCGCGACATATTTTGGAGGTAGTGCAAGTGATGTTGCCCAGGGAATTACCGCCGACAAAAATGGAGATATTTATATGACCGGAGGAACGCAATCAACGGACTTTCCGTTGAAAACATGGTTTGCCGTATCTTTTATACAAGCGACAATTGCGGGTATTGGAACCTCGGGCACATATCGCGGTGATGCATATATCGTAAAGTTTTCTACTGTGGGACTTCTTGTTTGGTCAACTTATTATGGTGGATCCGAACCCGATATGGGTTATAATATAATAACGGATGCCTCGAATAATATAATATTTTGCGGAGGTACTATGTCTCCAGATTTTCCTACCAAAAACCCTTACAAGGCTGCATTAGCGGGTGGAGATGCCTTTATAGCAAAATTTAATAATAAAGGTGTAAGACAATGGGCCACGTATTACGGAGGAAGCAATTATGAAGATGCTTACGGAATATGTGTTGACCAGGCAAATAATATTTTTGTTTCCGGAAGTACTGCCTCATCAAACTTTCCTCTTGTTAATCCGGGAGGCGCATTCGTTCAGGCCTGGACCGCTGGTATAAATCTTTATGATGCCTTTATTATTAAATTAAATCCTTCTACGGGTTTCCCATCCTGGGCAACATGTTATGGCGGACCCGACAACGATGGCATTTTTGGTTCTTCTATTATGATTGATTTGGCAGGCAATATCATTTTATGCATTCAAACAGCCTCCACAACAAATATTGCCACCCCGGGCGCATGGCAAACTACTTTTGGGGGAGGAGGCAATGAAGGAGATGCAGCTATTATTAAATTTAATGCTTCCGGTGTACGATTATGGGCCACTTATGCCGGGGGGAACCAGAGCGATTGCTTGTTTGGCGCCGCTTTGGATAACTCGGGCAACATATATATTGTGATGGAATTTGAAGATAATTGCGCAGGCACATATCCTATTAGTTCCTGCGCTGTTCAGCCTAATTGCGGCGGGAGTGAAGATCATTCCATTTCTAAATTCGGTCCGGATGGAAAACGCCTGTGCGCGACATATCTGGGCGGCCCGGGTGAAGAAGAACTTGAAGGATTGTTTGGTGATTATGGCATCGCTATTTTGGGCAATGACTTATACGTAACATGCACTTCAAGAGGCGGACACCCTGTAAGCGCAGGTGCATTTCAGACAATTTTTTCAGGAGGTTTTGGTGATGCTTATATGGATAAATTTTGCATTAACCTGTGTGAATCAAAAGTCCTTGGATTGAACTTCAGTGCAAGCGCCACAAACATATGCCTTAATAAACCTGTTTCACTAAGTCCGACAGTAAGTACAAGCTGCGATACATCGGGATACAGATATCAATGGACGTTTACCGGAGGAACACCAGTAACCTCTACTGATGCAAAACCTGTAGTTACATATCCTGCATCGGGCAACTACAATGTTAAATTAGTACTAACCACGCCATGTAAAAAGGATAGCCTTACAAAAAATTCTTATATAAATGTTACCACAACATCCTGTAGTCTTACCGCACTGGCTGCCGGCCCCAATATTTGTCCCGGAAACTGCACCACAGTTACCTCAACAGGCAGCAGCGGAACGGCGCCCTATACTTACAATTGGAACACAAGTGCCACCACTCAAAATATTTCTGCCTGTCCTGTTGTAAATACAACATACACCGTCACCGTTACAGATGCCACAGGAGCCACGAGCACAGCGAGTACAACCGTGATAATTTTACCAGGTGTGAACATAACTACAACCGCTGATAATGTAACCTGTAATGGAACTAACAAAGGCTCAGCTAATGCAACTCCGGCAGGCAGCACAGCTCCTTATGCTTATTTATGGAACAACGGGCAAACCGGTGCAATGGCCACTGGGCTTAATACAGGTAACTATACTGTAACAGTAACCGACAGTAAAGGCTGTACGGCTACACAAATTGCGACTGTTCCTGTACCGGTTCCGATAACTATAACATTTAATACTTCACAAAGAGATGTTTGCCCGGGAATGTCAAATGGTTTTTCCGGTGTTGTTCCATTGGACGGCACATCACCGTATAATTATTTATGGAACACGGGCAGCACATCTTCCATCATTACCAATTTAGCAACAGGAACATATATTGTAACAGTAACGGATGCAGTCGGATGTTCAGGAACAACATCAGTTAACATTGGAACATATCCTTCCGTTGCTTTACCAATGAGTTCCACACCCAACAATTGTACTTCAGGAGGTATAGGAACTGCTACTGTATTACCTTCCGGAGCTCCGGGCGGATACATTTATTCATGGAGTACCGGTGTTGTAGCATTCACTACCACACTCGGCGGATTAAAGGCCGGCACATACACCGTTACTGTAACTGATGGGAATGGCTGCACGGCTTCAAACAGTGTTGCAGTGGCCCAGGGCCCGCCACCATCTTCCGCTTTTAATATATCACCGAATAAAACTTTATGTCTCGGATCAACTGTAACATTTACCGATATGAGCGGGCTGTCAAATACAAACTGGCAGCTTTATAATTATACGATCAACCCTACTTTCACTACTTCCGGTTCCGGGAATACGTTCACCTATACATTTAATACCCCCCCCGGTATAGGTACATTCACAATTGTGCATAATACAGTTTTGAACGGATGTCTTTCCACAACAACTGATACAGTAGTTGTGGTAAATTGTCCATCAGGCGCACCGGGTGTTGCAGCTTTGGGAGGAGGATGTGTGACCAGCGGAAATTGTAGCAAAAGTTTATTGGCAACAGCTGCAGGAGGTACTTCTCCCTATACATATAAATGGAGCACCGGTGCAACTACAAGTAAAATATTTCCTTGCGCCACGGTTAACACTACATATACTGTAACTGTAACTGATGCTGCAGGCGCAACAAACACAACAACAACAGCGATAATAATAGGCCCCTCTGCCGCATTTACAAAATCTCAGAGCGGAACAATTTGTATTGGTACAACGGTAAACTTTACCGGAGCAACAAGCTCAGGGGCTACATATAGCTGGACCATCGGCACTCCCGCCAATGTAAGTGGGACCACACCTAATTTTTCCTATTCTTTTTTAACTGCGGGGAATTATAGCGTTAACCATACTGTCAGCAATGGAACTTGCGGAGATAATGTAACAGATACGGTAAAAGTGGTTAACTGCTCCGCACCCGCTGTCACCGCCACCGGCAGTTCAATATGTCCCGGCTCATGCGCTAATGTTACGGCAAACGGTGTGGGAGGCAACACACCTTATGCCTATACCTGGAGTACCGGCGCCTCAACTCAAAATATTTCAACTTGCCCTGTTGTAAATACCACTTATACTGTTACTATCAGGGATGCTGCCGGGGTAACAGCTACATCAAGTGCTATTGTTACAATTAATACCGGCTTTACAGCAACGACTACCTCAACAAATATAACCTGCAACGGAAGCACCAACGGAAGTGCAAGTGCGAATCCGGGAAGCGGAACACCGCCGTATATTTACAACTGGAGTAACGGATTAGGTTCCGGGTTCCAGGTTTCAGGTTTGAGTGCAGGAACTTATACGGTTACAATAACGGATAGCAAAGGCTGTACGGCAACTTCAAGCGCGACAATAATTTCGCCTCCTGCTATAGCGGGACAATTTACCAAAGGCACTGCCAACTGCACAAGTTGCGGCTGCAAAGAATGGGTATTGGTAAATGCCACAGGTGGCACAAGCCCATACAGCTATACCTGGCCCGGAGGATATATCAACAGATACAAGAATAGTCTTTGCCCGGGAACTTACACCATAAATATTAAAGATAAGAATGGATGTAGTGTAAATATTAACCTCACTGCGCCTTGATCCATTTTTCTCTTCGCTAATTTGTGAAGCAAGAAGCTAAAAAATAATGTACGTAATCATTAAAATACGGTGAAACAAATAACTCTATTTCTTTCGTTAATCATTGTTCAGCAATCAATTTCCGGGCAAATTGATGCCGGAATTTTAGCACCCGATTCTCAGGAACCAATCAAAAGTGAAGAAGAAGCCCGTTCGTATGCTAATTCCTTTGCAGCAAATATTCCAGGAGGTTTCATTGAAAACAAAGGCCAGTTCAGCGATATGGATGGATGCCCTGTTCCTGAAGCATTGTTTAAAACATCTGCCGGCAAAGCAACCGTTTATTTAACTACTCATGGACTTACTTATGCTTTCATGAAATTTGAGAAGGAAGAAGATGAAGAAAAAGAAAAAGAACACGACCTTTCCACACAACTTGATTTAGGAAAAGATCCTTTGCATCATGTTGAAAAACCACGCAATGTTGAAATTTATCGAATGGATATGCTATTAGTTGGCGCTGTGATAAAAAAAGAAAACATAATTGCTGAACACCCCCAGGCCTATGCAACAAATTTTTACCTCGGGCATTGTCCTGATGGAATCATAAATGTAAAAACATACAGCAAGATCACGATCAGATCCATCTACCCAGGTATTGACTGGGTGCTTTATCACAATGGCACTGAAGGTGTGAAATATGATTACGTGATTCATCCCGGAGCCGACCCGGGAAAAATTGCGGCAAAATATATCGGCGCAACAGATATAAAACTTGAGCGCGATGGCAGCCTCATCTTAAAAACCCCTCTTGGTAAAGTACTTGAGGGCATCCCGGTTTCCTACCAAAATGATCCGGGTCAAAAAATAACATCGCGCTATAGGCTAACAAACAACATTGTACAATTTGAAACAGGCCAATATGACGCATCGCAAACATTAACTATTGACCCTCCTTTAGTATGGGCCACTTATTATGGGGGAACCGGATCAAGCGGTGACCCGTTTGATGGTCCCCGTTCCATTACAACTGACAAAAACGGTAACGTATATATTGGTGGTTATGCGGGTGAAACAAATTTTCCATTAAAGCAATTGGCAGGCGCATATTATCAGAGTGGCCCCATTTCGGCAGGAGGAAAACATCTCGGCTTTATTGTTAAGTTTAACAACATGGGTGTTTTACTTTGGTCCACTTATTATGGTGATACTCAAACATGGGGATTTAAAGTAGTTACCGATAGATTTGGCAATGTTTACCTTGGAGGAAATACAAGCAGTCTGAATTTTCCGGTTCAAAATCCGGGAGGCGGCGCATACGTATCACTTACCGGCAATATTTTTATAGTAAAATTTAATTCGTCTGGTGTACGTTTATGGGCAACCCGTTATAATGCAAATGATTGTTGGGCAATGGCTACCGATGTATTCGGCAGTTTGTACGTAGGGGGCTATGTGCGCGGGAATGGTTTACCAACTTTTAATCCTGGTGGAGGTGCTTACTTTCAGGGAACAAGTGGTGGCGGATCTAATTTGTCCCAGGATGCATTCATACTTAAATTCGACAAGAACTGTGTGAGACGATGGGCTACGTATTATGGAGGGGGTGTTGGTATGGGTTCAGAAAGCATTGCAAATATTGTTACTGACCCGGTTGGAAATGTTTACGTTACCGGTTCCACCTCAAGCAGCGACTTTCCGCTGCAAAACATGGCTGGTGCTTACAATCAAGGTTTTTCAGGTACTTCAGACGCTTTTATACTGAAATTCAATAAAAATTGCGTACGACAATGGGCTACCTGTTATGGCGGCAATACCTGGGGCAGTGATATAACGCTGGACAGTTTTGGTTCAATTTACGTTGCGGGTACAACTTCAGGAGGAGGCTTACCTACTCAGGCAATGGCTGGCGCATATAACCAGGCTGCTTTTGGAGGAGGAGGAAATGACCTGTTTATATTAAAGTTTAGTCCGGCAGGCGCACGGCTATGGGCCACATACTACGGAGGCAATAATAGTATGGGAGGTGAATCTGTAAATGGAATAATTACCGATCAGTGCGGGAATTTATATTTAACCGGAACTTCATATCCCGGAATGCCAACATATAATCCGGGCGGTACGACTTTTTTTCAGGCAGGTTTAACGGGTAACGCCTGGACAGCCTGGATCCTTTTAAAATTTGACGCGGCGGGCGCAAGAACCTGGGCCACCTATTATGGAGGAGGGAACGGAGGAAATTACAATTGGGGGGAAGAAGTAGCAATTGATCCAAATGGATGCCTGCTTGCAACCGGTGAAGCACAATCCGGAGGTAATCCCGTAGTTAATCCCGGCGGAGGTGCTTATTTCCAATCAAACAATGCTTCAATTGGAACCGATGATGGAATGGTACTGAAATTCTGTTCAACACTTTTAACAAACATTACCGCTACCAATGCAAACTGCAATAGCGGAAGCGCTACAATAACAGCTACAGGAGGAACAACGCCCTATTCTTACACATGGAGCAACGGCCAAACCTCATCCACGATCACAGGATTGGCAAGCGGAAAATATTACGTTACAGTTGCCGATAAAGATTGCCTTTATAAAACAGACAGCATTGTGGTTAATGCCGGCACCGGCATTGCAGCAACTATTTCAACATTTACCAATGCAAAATGCGGTAATGCCAATGGTACGGCAACAGTGTCTGCAACAGGCGGGACAGGGGCTTTAACCTATTCCTGGAATACAATATCCCCGCAAAATACAAATGTAGCTACCGGACTTGACGTGGGAAGGTATGTAGTTACTGTAACTGATGCAAATGGCTGCAAGAGCATAACAACTATTATATTAAAAAACAGCAAGTCTGAATACCTATCGAACGTTTTACCACCTGACTGCGCAACAGGATCAAATGGAACCGTTGATATAACAGTAAAGTCAGGCCAGCCTCCTTATAATTACCAATGGATGAATGGCGCCACATCGCAGGATATAAACGGATTGAAGATTGGAGATACTTATTCTGTAATTATTACAGATGGAAACAATTGCAAAGATACTTTAACAGGCACTGTGCAACTAACCTATACTCCAACCACATTGATTGTAACAGCGCCTTCTTGCGGCCAAAATGACGGAAAAGCTGTTGCCACTGCCTCCGGAAGTCATTCTCCGTTTACCTATTTATGGAATACGGGATCAATAAGTAACAGCATATCGGGCCTTTCGGCGGGTGTTTACAAAGTTACTATTACCGATACTAAGGGATGTACTTACAATGATTCCGTAAAGTATATTCCCGACCCCCTGGTTTCTTCTACTTTTTCCATATCACCTGGAAATGTTGTTTGCCTTGGAAGCACAATAACATTTACCAATACCAGTGGTATAACGAATCCGGCCTGGAACTCCTGGCAGCTTTATAATTATACTATTACACCGGCGTTTACAACCAGCGGATCCGGAAATACTTTTACATATACTTTTAACACCCCGCCGGGTACCGGCACCTTCACAATTGTTCATAATACAACCCTGAATGGTTGTCTTTCCACCACTACAAATACCGTCATCGTCGTTAACTGTTCGCCCGTCACTCCAACAGCTGCAACTCTCGGAGGAGGATGCGCGAACAGTGGTGATTGCGCTAAATCCATTACAGCAGGCGCGGCAGGTGGGACCGCACCTTATACTTATAGTTGGAGTAACGGAGCAACGACAAGTTCTATTGCGCCCTGCGCCACAAGTAACAGCACTTATACAGTAACCGTAAAAGACGCTGCCGGAGCTACAAGCACATCAACAGCATCGATAACAATTAACCCTGCCGCTACCTTTACAAGTTCACCCGGAACAACAGTTTGCATGAACACAACAGTAAACTTTACCGGCGCAACTTACACAGGGGCAACATACAGCTGGACTATTGTTCCGGCAAGTGTAAGCGGTACAACGCCAAATTTTTCGTACAATTTTTTAACGACCGGT
Source organism: Bacteroidota bacterium (assembly GCA_016183775.1). Taxonomy (NCBI): domain Bacteria; kingdom Pseudomonadati; phylum Bacteroidota; species Bacteroidota bacterium. The sequence goes on along the minus strand of JACPDY010000079.1, from coordinate 31,895 downwards.
ACCTATGCTGTTACACACACAGTTACTACCGGAGGTTGCCAGGCCACTTCGACCAATAATGTAACTGTAATTAACTGTTCGGCCCCAACAGTCACCGCCACCGGCAGCTCAATATGTCCCGGCTCATGCGCTAATGTTACGGCAAACGGCGTGGGAGGAAATACACCGTATATATATACATGGAGTACAGGCGCTACAACTCAAAACATTTCGCCTTGTCCTGTTGCAAATACCACTTATACTGTTACCATCAGGGATGCTGCCGGGGTAACAGCTACATCAACCGCTATTGTTACAATTAACACCGGCTTTACAGCAACGACTACTTCAACAAATACCACCTGCTACGGAAGCATCAACGGAAACGCGAGTGCTAATCCGGGAAGCGGAACACCGCCCTATGTTTATAACTGGAGTAATGGATTAGGTTCCGGGTTCCAGGTTTCAGGTTTGAGTGCAGGAACTTATACGGTTACAATAACAGATAGCAAAGGCTGTACTGCCACCTCCAATGCCACAATAATTTCGCCGCCCGCTTTAACAGGGCAATTTGTAAAAGGAACCGCCACCTGCACAAATTGTGGCTGCAAAGAATGGGTATTGGTAAATGCTTCGGGTGGGACTGGCTCGTATTCCTATTCCTGGCCCGACGGATATGTGAACAGGTACAAGAACCAACTTTGCCCGGGTCCTTATACAATAAATATTAAAGATAAAAACGGATGTAGTGTAAATATTAATCTGACGGCTCCCTGACTCCTTAATCTGAGTATACAATTTTTGCCCCCCCTCTAAAAATTAATATTTTAAAGCTCTTGAGATGTTTATAAAAGCATCTATAATGGAATAAATAATTGACTTATAATATAGTAATTATATATAAATCAATTATTTAGTGTATTAAATATAACATCACATCATTTACTTTTGAAGACGAATAATTTCGCCTCTAATTATACGTTCATTATATTAGTTTGTATGAAAAGTGCAGGCCGCAAAATAAGGGTATGTAATTTATGTTAAGTTTTCAATTTCTATGGAGTGGCTTTATCCGGACCAAATATTCATATTTTTTTGAAGCAGCACTTTAATTCGGCTATGGAAAACAAATCCGATCTCATCACAACGATAATTTTATTGGCAACATTCTGCCTGGCACCGACCCTTTCAATAGCTGAAAATTCAGGTAAACATGGGCGCTTCAAAAAAGAACATTCACAATTTTCTCATAACATGCGTGGCAACCCTTCGGCCCCGCATGGTCTGAACGGAGCCGGAATGAATTTTACTCCTAACAAAGGACAAATAGCCGATATGAACGGTAAGTTCTACCCTGATGTATTATATAAAGGTGCTGGCGCTGGCGCGGATGTTTATTTACGCAAAACAGGTATCAGTTATGTATACTGCAATATAGGTGAAGTAATACACGATGTAAACGAACAGATAGAAGAATTAATTAATGCAGGAACACTGACAGAATCTGACGAACAAAAAAAAAAAGATGAATTAATGCAATCGAAAAGCATTAAAGTACATCGTGTGGATATGGACTTTGAAGATTGTAACAGCAGTATAAAGCCGGCAAACGAAGACGAAATAGACGGCTACAACAATTATTACTATGCCCACTGCCCCAATGGAGTGTTAAACATAAAGCAATACAATAAAGTAACCTATAAAAATATTTACAACAATATTGATGTCATTTATTATGGCGACAAACAAAACGGAATAAAATACGATCTTATTATACAACCTCATGCCGACCCCGGCCAAATAAAACTCCGCTGGAAAGGAGCGGAAAATATAAATATTAACCGCGAAGGAAATTTAGAAATTAAAACCAGTGTAAATAAATTTTACGAATCAATACCTAAAGTTTACCAAAATATCAATGGAAAAATTGTTGATGTAAAAGCCAAATACAAATTAGATATGAGATGTGAGATGTTAGACTTGAGAGAAAAAAGCAACATTACAAAAAATTCTCATATCTCATGTCTCAAATCTCATATCTACGAAGTAACATTTGAACTTGGAACCTGGAACCCGGAATTTCCTTTGGTTATTGATCCATGGGCTTCTTATTATGGGGGAACAACTTTTGATTGGGGTCATTCAGTAACAACTGATCCATCTGGTAATTGTATTTTTACAGGGCAAGCTTCATCTCTTAATTTTCCTGTTTCAGCAGGGGCATTTCAAACAACTTATGGAGGCGGCGGTGTTACGGCGCAGATAGCTGGTGATGCGTTTATGGTTAAGATGGATATAAATGGTATCCGGCAATGGGCTACTTATTATGGCGGATCGGACGATGAGCATGGCGCCGATGTGGCTACTGATGCCGCTGGAAATAGCTATATTACAGGCCCGACAAAGTCTGCTAATTTCCCCGTTATTTCAGGGCATCAGATGGCTATGGGAGGCTCCCGTGATGCCTTCCTTTTGAAATTTAATGTTTCAGGAGCAAGAGTGTGGGCCACTTACTATGGTGGTTCCGGCGGCTCAACAGGTTTTAGTGTCTGTACTGATGGCAATAATGTTTATATGGGCGGCGCTACCTCATCACCAAGCGCGATTTCAACGGCTGGTTCTTTTCAACCAGTGTTAAATGGTATAGGTGACGCCTTTGTTGTAAAATTTGATTCAAATTGTAATCGTATCTGGGGTACATACTTAGGTGGTTCTAATCAAAGTGGAGAGGGTGTTTATAGCATTGCTTACGATGTTTTCTCGGGTAACGTATATGCCGGAGGGGTGACCTACTCTTCAGACTTTCCTGTCGGCGCTGTTCCCGGCAATACAGTACATCAACCGGTTTTTGGGGGAAGCGGTGCATTTGGACTTGATGCATTTCTGGTTAAGTTTAGCCCAACCGGGGCCCGCTTGTGGAGCACTTTTTACGGCGGAACGGGATATGAAACATATTATGTCTGCATAACCACAGATTTATCGGGTAATGTAATATTAGGGGCTACCACCAACTCTACAAGTAACATAGCTTCTTTGGGGGCTTATCAAGCAACTTTAACTGAATCAAATAATGGTTTTATAGCCAAGTTTAATACTGTCGGAATACGGCAGTGGGCGACATATATTAGAGGCGGAGGGGTCAATTGGGGAAATTCAATTGCAAACCTGGCTACAGATATAAACAACAATATTTATGTAGCCGGAGAATTTGAGGATAATCCTGCCGGTTATCCATTGAGTACTTGTGCTATCCAGTCAGATTTTGGAGGAGCTGAGGATGCGTTTATTGCAAAATATAATCCGGCAGGAGTTCAAACCTGCCTGACATATGTTGGAGGTTTAGCTGAAGACGATATAGAAGGCGGGAACCTTGGAATCGCGATCAATGGAAATAACTTATACCTTACTGGCACCACCTATGCCAACGGATATCCGGTGACAGCAGGTGCCTTTCAAACAGTTTTTGGTGGTGTAGGTACTTATGGTTATGATGTTTATATAAACCAGTTATGTATAAATTTATGTGAAGCCAAAACACTTGGCTTAAATTACACTTCCAGCACTACCAGCGTATGCCGTAATATGCCTGTTATATTTACACCAATAATAAATTATTCCTGCGACACTACAGGCTATAAATTTAAATGGTCATTTACCGGAGGGAGTCCTTCAAGTTCAGTTAGCCAAAATCCTTCAATAACATATGCTGTGCCGGGCTCCTATCCGGTACAGCTAACACTTACTACTGCCTGTAAAAAGGATAGTGTTTTAAAAACCTCCTACATTATAGTTAACCCATGTGCTTGCCCGCTTTCAGCGCAGGCATCTACGCTAAACAATGTTACCTGTAATGGTTTAAGTAACGGGGCTGCCACGGCGACAGGTTCAGGTGGAACCGGTGCTTACACATATAGCTGGAGCAATGGACAGAACACATCAACAATATCGGGGTTGAGAACAGGTACTTATGTGGTAACGACAACAGACGCCAATGGGTGTTCGTATAGCGCGCAAACTACATTAACTGAGCCACAGGCTACAATTATTTCCGGTTCAAGTACGAATAGTAGTTGTGCAATATCCAGCAGCGCGACAGTTTCTATCACCAGTGGAATAGCAGCTTATACTTATAACTGGAGCAATGGCGCAACAACCCAAACAGTTTCGGGCCTGGCGCCAGGCAGTTATACTGTAACTGTCACCAATGGGATTGGGTGTCCCACTACCCAAACGTTTAACATTTCCAATACAAGTCCATTTTCAGCAACATTTACAAATCCGCCCGCTTGTGTTGGTAAACAGGTTTGTTTTACAAATACAGGCTCAACGGGTTCGGGCATAAACCATACCTGGCTTATCTCCCCTATTACGCCAACAAATGTGAGTGGCACAACTACCAATTTTTGTTATACTTTTTTAACATCCGGTACGTATTCCATTGAGCACACAGTTACCAATGGATCATGTTTTAACAGGGTTAAAACTCTTATAACAACAACAAACTGTAATGTGCCCACTGTAACAGCTAACGGCAGTACAGTGTGCCCGGGTACCTGTGCTACAATAACATCAAGTGGTGCGGGCAGTACAGGTCCATATACCTATTCATGGAATACCGGTGCGACTTCACAAAACATAAATCCCTGCCCGGCCATTACAACAACTTATACTGTAACAATAAAAGATACTGGAGGAAATACATCCTCTTCAACTGCAGTAGTAACAGTCAATCCGGCTGTAACAGTAACAGTTTCGCCAACAAATATATCCTGCAATGCAGGGACAAATGGTTCGGCAATAGCAACAGGAGGCAGTGGTACTCCAGGCTATACATACAATTGGAGCAACTTGGTTTCAGGTTCAACGGTTTCAGGTTTAACAAGTGGTAATTATTCTGTTACAGTTACTGACACAAAAGGGTGCACCGCTGTAACCACAACAACGATAACATCACCACCGCCATTAGCTGGTCAATTCGCCAAAGGCACAGCAAATTGTACAAAATGCGGCTGTAAAGAATGGATAATGGTCAACGCTACAGGGGGTACAAGTCCGTATTCCTACTCCTGGCCCGACGGATATTTAAACAGGTACAAGAGCCAACTTTGCCCGGGCCCTTATACAATATATATTAAAGATAAGAATGGATGCAGTATAAATGTCAGTCTGGGAGCGCCTTAAGACCAAACCGGGAAATCACTATCTTTAATACAGACAACACAAAAGAGAGCCCTAATTCATTAAATGACTTATTAAATGAAAAAATATATTTTCATTATAATCATCAGTCTTCTGACACAGAAGGCCGTTTCACAAATTATTTCTTCCATTGCAAAAAGTAATTCTTCCGGATGGGTAAGCAACGCATTTGAAAACAAAGTTTTTATTGAGAACAAAGGGCAATTTAACAAACTTGTCCATAAAAACGGAGAACAAATACTCTTCGGCGCGGAAGAGAATAGCACATACCTGCTGTATTCAACAAAAGGATTGACATACAGGATATCCAAAACAGATTTCGACAAAGAAAAATACGAGGAATGGATGAAAGAGGAACACCAGGCACCTCTTCATTCAGAAAACAATAAAGAACGCAACAAGGAAGGACAACTTAAGGAGAAAATATTCATTCAACATGTATCATCTGTTAATATGGAATGGATCAACGCCAATCCAAATGTGAAGATATTGTCTTCTGAGATGTGTACAGAATATTTTAATTACGGGATGGGCGGTAAACCTGAACAAGATATCAATTTTGCAAAGGGATATAAAAAAATATGTTATAAGGGTCTTTACCCTGGAATTGATGTAGAGTATACATTTCACGATTCTTCAACTCCGCTCGGTTTGACATCAGGAACAAAATATACGCTTATAGTTCACCCCGGTGCTGATGTGAGCAAAGTAAAAATGAAATATACCGGAGATGGGAAAGTAAAAATGGATAAAGAAGGTAACATAGTTATAACCACTCCCCTGGGAAATATTGTGGATCATACGCCGATTACATTTTATGGTGAAAGCAAAAAAAATATCGGTTCCCGTTTTGAAGTAAGGAACAACATTGTAAGTTTTCACATAGATAGATATGATGACACAAAGACCATAATCATCGATCCTTGGACAGTCAATCCTGCTTATGCAGCACCAAACAGAGTTTTTGATATTGAAAGGGACCTGGCAGGCAATGCATTTGTATTTGGCGCAGGTTCAAATTATACGTTACGAAAATACAATACAACAGGCACTCCCATATGGACCTATAACACAGGTTGGCCATTTCCTTCTTTTTGGTATGGAGATCTTGCAGTCAGTTTCAACGGAAGCTCTTTCATTACAAATGGATCCAGTAATGGTTTTATAAACAGGATCAATAATGCCGGTGTACTTGTGTATAGTAATCAAAATGCAACTGCAGGTATATTTAATGCGGAAGCATTTAGTCTATGCTTTAATGTTCCAAGAACAAAACTCCTGGGCGCAGGTGCGCCGGAAATCCTCAATTCATTCGTCGGTGGCTCAGCAGGAGTTTTTTCTATTGGCTTATTGAATGGTGCATTCACCGGGATGACTCCTGTTTTTGGAGCCGGAACTCCGGGCGAAATAAGGGGACTTACGCTTTCACCGAATGGAAATTATTATTGCCTGACAGTACCGCAATCACAGTGGGCAACAAGTTCTCGCTTGAGCAGAACGATCGGATTTTCGCCTGGACCCGGCTTTACAAATACATGGGATGTGAGCAGCGGGTACACATCTGCTAATTTTAATTACCTCGGACCTGCCTATACGACCGCTGTTTATTCCACAGGTTATGTACCCGGAGGACGCAGCTGTATAGCTGCCTCTTATTGCTACGTGTACACCTATAATGGTATCACCCTTATTAAAAGAAATGCATCAACAGGAGCACTCATTAACAGTATAACCGTTGCAGGAGGTACAGCCGACCAAAACTCCGGTGTACTTGTTGACAGCTGCGATAATGTTTATGTTGGAACCGGAATAGATGTAAAAAAATACAATTCAAATTTAACACTGGTTTCTTCGGCGCCGACTACAGGAGCTGTATATGATATATGCTTTGGCCTTAACCAGGAAATACTGGCCTGCGGGAATGGCTTTGTGGCTTCACTTTCCGGGTTAGTGAATATTTGCCCCGCCATTCCTCCTATTGTGCTTACAGCCGCCGGCACCAACACTTCTTGCGGAAACAACACAGGTACTGCCGGTGTAACAACTATTACAAATGGCACAGCGCCCTACACTTATTTATGGAATACGGGCGGGACAACTTCAACAATAACGGGATTAGTTGCGGGTACATATACTGTGACAGTTATTGATAATTCCTGTCAGAAACTTTCTCAAACCGCGGTGGTTACTGTGACCAATACCAATGGAGTAACGATAAGCACTTCGCAAAACAATCTGTTATGTAATGGTGTCAACAGCGGGTCGGCTGTGGCAAACATTGTAACCGGAACAGGACCATATACTTATTCATGGTCAACACTGCCGGTTCAAACCACATCAACTGCGACTGGGTTGGCGGCCGGCACATATACTGTTGTGGTCTGGGATCCCGGCGGCTGTTCTTCAACGGCTATCATGCAGATTACACAACCAACCGCTATTTTATTATTTACCTCCACAGATAGTACAACCTGTAATTATAGTAACGGTTCTGCTTTAGTCACTGCATCAGGCGGAACACCATTGGCCGGAAGTAATTATAATTATGTATGGTCGCCTGTGGGAGGTACTCAATTTGAAGCTGTGAATTTGCCCGGACAAACATATACTGTATTGGTTACGGATGCAAATGGCTGCACAAAAACAGCAACTGCAGACGTAGCAAAATCTCCGGGGTTAAGTGCAGCATTTACATCTTCCACTGCCTGCCTTGGTGCAACAGTAAACTTTACGAATACCGGTACAGCACCCGGAACCGGGATAACATACAACTGGCTTATCTCACCAATACCTCCGGCAAATGTAACAGGAACAACTGCCGACTTTTCTTACACCTTTTTAACAACCGGGAATTACAGCATCAGGCATACCGTCAGCAACGGAACATGTATGGACACGGTAACCAGTAATATAACCATAATAAATTGTGCCGGCCCAACAGTAACAGCGACGGGCACTTCAATATGCGAGGGCTCCTGCGCCACAGTAACATCAAACGGTTCGGGAGGCACCGGCCCATATACTTATTTATGGAGCAATGGCGCAACAACATCAAATATAAGTCCGTGTCCTTCATCAACCACCTCTTATACTATTACAATAACCGACTCCGGCGGAAACACCTCCACTTCAATGGCAGTAGTAACTGTAAATCCGGCGATCACGGCATCAGCTTTACCAACCAATACAACATGCAGTGGGGGCACCAATGGGAGTGCCCAGATAAATCCCGGAAGCGGCACCTCTCCTTATACCTATAATTGGAATAATGGACAAACAACACAAACAATAACAGGATTAAGTGCCGGCAGTTATTCTGTAACTGTTACAGATGCAAAAGGCTGTACTGCAGTAAATATTGTTACAGTAATTTCACCTCCTGCAATAACCGGGTTATTTACGAAGGGCACAGCCAACTGCAATAGTTGCGGCTGCAAAGAATGGATAATGGTTACAGCGACCGGTGGAACAAGTCCTTATTCCTATTCCTGGCCGGATGGATATGTGAACAGGTATAAAAACCAGCTTTGCCCGGGTTCTTATAACATTAATATTAAAGATAAAAACGGCTGCATCATAAATGTAAATCTTATCTCACCTTAAATTGAAAGAAATAATTTGTTAAAACCAGGTTATACCATTCATAAATATAAAATAGTCCAATGGTATAATGCCGATCGAAAGGAGAACACAGTTTTTAATCGGACTCCTAAATTATATATAGCATCGGTATTATATAAACAGAGCCGGATTTTTATTGGCAGTTTATTTACTGACCAATGAATACATTCTCAATTGACAGGAGTACTAATTATACAGTAACAATTAATAACTTAAGTACGGGTATTTACTTTGTAACGGGAATAAATAACAATTTTATCCGCGCAAAAATTGTTATAACACGGTAAAAAATTGCAAAGCACTTAATACTACATTAACTCACTTCTTTAGAAGAAAATATTCTATCAAAATCAGGGCGCGCTTACCATCACATTTACACTACATCCGTTTTTATCGATAACCTTTACGGTGTAGTTGCCCGGACAAAGTTTATTCTGGTATCTCCTCGTGTAACCATTTGGCCAGGAATAACTGTAGGGGCTTGTACCTCCTGAAGCAGTGATCATGATCCATTGCTTACAGCCACAAGCTGCACAACCGGCGGTACCTTTTACGAATTGAACGCCTATGGGTGGGCTGATAATGACACTTCAGAGCGTATCAATGTTTACTTAACTGTGTTGTATAATCTTTGCGGAAGATATGTAACAACCGGTGAGTTAACAAAACTTGATTCGATAGTGGAACAGTTAAATGGAATACCGGAAAAATTCGGCAGTAAAGTAACAAAAGAAGATGAAAAGTGGAGAACGGCAATTATGCAAAATCTTTTTATGTATCGTTGTATCATTACCGGAGAGTTTGAAAAAGGCATCAATAACATAAAAAACCAGGAAGATGAATGGAAAAAAAACCAGGTTAAAATCTCAACGGAATATCTCCTGGTATTTTACTCCAACATGTATATACTTTATTTCGGCATTTCCGATTTTAAAAAAGCATTATTATGGAACAATAAAATTTTAAATAGAGAGGAACCGGTCCGTACCGATAGTTATATCAACGCTATGATCAGAAATATTATTATTCATTATGAGTTAGGCCATTTCGATCGGATCGACCCGCTGGCCAAAACAACGCTTCATTTTTTGAATAAGGAAAGAATGCCATACTTATTTCAACGCTTTTTCATCCAATGCATACAAAATATGTCGAATGTAAACTATGAAAACAAAGAAGAGTATAAAAACACCATTTCGACGTTCAAAAAAAGATTAATTGTCCTTAAAAACCAAACGCCCGAACTAATGGAACTGGACTATAAACTATATATGGCCTGGCTAGACACACACATTGAAAGAAAAAAAATTGCAGAAACGTATAAGAAATATTTAAAACTCCGTTAAGCTACCAGCCTGACATAAACAGGTATAAGAACCAGCTTTGGCCGGGAACTTACATTGTAAATATCAAAGACAAAAATGGTTGTAATGTAAATATTAACCTTACTGCACCCCCTGATACACTATGTTGTAAAGTCATTTTATGGCCAAATGTCTCCGAAACACCTCCACTACAGCTATCTTAAGCACATAAGTTGACTATGCTTTGAATCATATAATCCATACTTTTTTTCCTCTATCTTTGCAAAAAGATTCACAAAAGTGAAGTCCTATATCAGCCACATCAGTTATTACCTGCCTGAGCAAACGCTTACCAATGCTGATTTGTGTAAACTATTTCCAAATACAACAGAAGAAGATATATTTGAACGATCGGGGATAAAAACAAGGCATATAGCGCTTAGCGAAGAAGACCGGAGTTTCGGCATCCCGGGTTCTGATCTGGCCTATTACAGCGCTATTAAGCTTTTTGATGAATACAAAATTGACCCCGCAACTGTTGACTTCCTGCTCCTGTGCACGGAAGGCCTTGATTATAAAGCTCCTGCGACTGCCAATATCTTACAGGATCGTTTAAATTTACCTAAACACAGTGGCGCTATTGATATCCCAATGGGTTGCACAGGCTTTGTAAATGGGTTAAGTGTGGCAAAAGGACTCATTGAAAGCGGCCAGGCGACTAAAGTATTGCTGCTAACAGCCGAGGTTCCCAGTTTTGTAATACACCCCGATGACCTGGAATTACGAATGTTGTTCGGTGATGGCGCTGCCGCAACTCTTATCGAGGGACACACAGGTAAAGAAGCTAAAATAGGCCCGTTTGTTTTCGGAAGCAATGGCAGCGGGGCAAAACATATGCTTGTTAAAAGCAGCGGTGTGCGTGAAGCTATTGATGAGCAATGGCTTCATAAATATAAAAATGTCGATGGCATGAAACATGGCATTATGGAAATGAACGGCAGGGAGATTTTTATTTTTGCTCTTAAAGAAGTTCCGGCTATGGTGAATACGCTTTTGAGTAAAGCCGGACTTGAGAAAGATAAAATTGATCTGTATATTTTTCACCAGGCCAATGCATTTTTACTCGAAACGTTACGTAAAAAATTAAGAATTCCCAAAGAGAAGTTTTTTGTGTATCTTGAGGAAGTCGGAAATACTGTTTCGGCTTCTATTCCAATTGCTTTGAAAGAAGCCATTAACAGCGGCAAAGCGAAAAAAGGAGATAAAATAGTATTGGCAGGTTTTGGAATAGGATTCGCCTGGGCCGGAACTATAATTACTTTATAAATAATTTTACCGAGTATGGATGGCATTGATACCTTTATCGAAAAAATAGAAGCGGAATTTGATGATGTTAAAAAGGGCACCCTGGTTCCTGCAACAAGTTATAAAGATATTGAGGGATGGAGTTCCATGCAGGCACTTATTCTTATCGCTTTTATTGACAGTGAATACGATGTGATGTTAAGCGGTGAAGACCTGAATAACACCCTTACCATACAGGACATCTACAATATCGTTAAATCCAAAAAAGGGTAGATCTATCCGGTTTTGGGCTTGCAGCGAATCTATAATTTCAGATCACATAAACCATTTCTTAACAAATGGCCATTACTATCCCTGATAAAAAAAAAACCGAAAAGGCCGCTGCAGTCAACCGCTTTGCATTAAGTTTTCTGCAAAAAGATTCCGAAAAAAATTTAAATTTTACACAGTTTAAGGTTGGACAGGCGAATATTGTCCACCTGATCTCACCCGACCTGACCAAACATGCTTTACAAACAAATCCGGCCAATTATTTAAAAGGCAAAGAGTTTGATGTACTCAAGATCTCTATTGGGAAAGGATTACTCACCAACGAAGGTGAATCATGGCTTAAACAAAGAAGACTTATTCAACCGCTTTTTCACAAGCAACACCTCGCTGCTTTTTCAAAACAAATGATCGCCAGTACTGCGACTCTCCTTCAAAAATGGGAAGCAAAACAAAGCGCAGTCATTGAAGATGTATATTCTGAAATAGTTGAATTGAATCTTGATATCATTCTAAAAACTATTTTCAGCGACGACATGAAGAATATTGAGGAAAAAATCAAAACTATTACTGCCGCCTTAATAGAGGAAACCGCTGCCAGCATGGTAAGTGTTTTAGGCTCTGTCTCAGGCATCCCGGATCTGCGATCGTTGAAAAAAAATGCCGAATTATTGTCAGGTATTATTTCAGATATCATTGGATCACGAAAGAAAAAACAAGACGCGCATTTCGACCTTCTCGATATGCTGATGAATGCCGAGTATGCCGACACAAAACAAAAGATAGAGCCTAAACAATTATTGGATGAAGTTATGACCCTTTTGTTTACAGGTATGGAAACCACATCCAGCGCTTTAACCTTTGTACTGTATTTACTTTACGGCCATCCGAATGTGCTTGATAAATTTTATAATGAAATCAAATTCCTCAATGGAAGACCACCATCTCCGGAAGATTTCAAAAACTTACCTTATACGAATCAGATCATAAATGAATCCATGCGCCTGTATCCCCCTGTTTGGTATATCTCCAGAAGCGCAATACAGGATGATAGCATTGACGATCTGAAGATCAGCCGGGGAGATGCTATTGTCTTCTCTCCTTATGTAATGCATAGAAGCGGTAAATTCTGGGAGCAGCCTGAAGTATTTAACCCCGAACGTTTCAAGGACAGAAATCTGAATAACAATTTTATATACTTCCCATTCGGTGGAGGCCCCAGAACCTGCATTGGCAATAATTTTGCATTCATGAGTATGGTTACCTCATTAATAATGATCGCTCAAAAATTTAAATTACAACCGGTATCATCGGGACAATTGAAATTAAGTCCTTTAATTACACTTCGACCCAAGGAACCATTAACGATGGGAATAAAAAAAATGTGACACCTATCCCACAAATGGACTTAACACAAATTGCAGGAAATATTGAATACAGAGATGACATATGGTATTCGAAATCCCACACGCAAATATCCTATCCTGAAAACGCAAATGACAATTGTTTTGAATTAGAGAATAATGATTTCTTTTGGTTCACACACAGAAACAACTGCATTGTTGAAACTGTAAAGCAGCACATCTCAACTGATGAAGCATTTTTTGATATTGGTGGCGGCAATGGTTATGTTTCAGCCGCACTCGGAAAAGAAGGTGTTGAAACATACTTAGTTGAACCAGGCAGACAAGGCATTGCCAACGCAAAAAAAAGAGGACTGAAAAACCTGGTGTGTTCCTCCCTCGTGGATGCCAATTTCCGAGAAAATACATTGCCAAACATAGGTCTCTTTGATGTAATAGAACACATTGAAAAAGACGAAAAATTTCTACATCAACTATTTTTTTATCTTAAACCCGGAGGTAAAGCATTTATTACGGTACCTGCTTACCCGTCTTTGTGGTCAGCTGAAGATGTTTATGCAGGCCATTTCAGAAGGTATACACTCGAAACAATTCAAAAAAAACTGGAAGATTCAGGATTAAAAGTTATCTATAAAACTTATTTTTTCTCTTTTTTACCAATACCCATTTTTTTGTTCAGAACCCTCCCCTCTTTATTTAAAATGAAGAAAAAGCAGACAATTCACGATAAACCAAAAAGCGAATACAAAAAAAGCCCTTTACTTGATAAATTTTTAAAGCCAATTCTCAACTGGGAATTAGTTAAGATAAGGAAACAAGAGCGTATTCCCTTTGGAGGCAGCTGCCTGATTGTTTGCATAAAACCATGATTATCCTTCCAATCCTTGGGCCCTTGCTTCTTCTTTTGTAGATTTGAATATGTTTGGAACTGTTGTCGGCTGTTGGAATCCATCCAACAACAGACAACTAACAACCAATAACTAACCATGGCCTCATTTTCAATCTCAGGTGTAAGAATCGCTGGCATGGCCGCTGCAGTTCCAAAAAATTCGGAAAGCAACTGGGATTGTGATCTTATCCCTGAGAAAGACCGGAAAATGCTGATAAAAACCATAGGTGTGGAGACAAGAAGGATTGTCCCCGCAGGAATGGCCACTTCTGATCTGTGTTTTGAGGCCACAGATAAATTATTGAATGAGTTGAACTGGAAACGGGAAGATATTTCCCTGCTTGTTTTTGTATCCCAATCAGGTGACTATTATTTGCCGGCTACTGCCGTTATTTTGCAGGACAGGCTCGGTCTGCCTAAGAGCTGCCTGGCATTCGATGTCGGACTTGGCTGTTCCGGGTTTGTTTACGGTTTGTCTATAATTGCAGGCCTGATGAATAGTTCGGGTATTAAAAAAGGGTTATTGATGGCTGGTGATGTTTCATCCATCATTTGCTCAAAAGAAGACAAAAGTACTTATCCCCTGTTTGGAGATGCCGGAACCGTTACTGCTTTGGAATCAGATAAAAATGCGGCTCCTATGAATTTCAATCTTAACAGTGATGGCAGCGGTTTTAACGCGATCATAGTTCCGGATGGTGGCAGCAGGAACCGGATCACGGAAGACTCCCTGGTCCTGCAAAAAATAAGCGACGGAATCACCCGACGCAGTCTTAATTTGGCGCTTAATGGTATTGATGTGTTTAACTTTTCCCTGACTACAGTTCCTTCGCTAATCCATACTTTATTTAAGGATACACATACTACGGAAAAAGATTATGACTATTTCATATTTCACCAGGCTAATTTGCTTATCAATGAAACCATCAGAAAAAAATTAGGCATTGCGCCGGAAAAAGTTCCTCACTCCATTAAAAAATATGGGAATACAAGTTCCGCTTCCATCCCTCTCACCATCATTTCCGAGTTGAGAAACGAGATAAGCAGCAAACCATTATCTATTGTATGTGCCGGTTTCGGTGTTGGGCTCTCCTGGGGCGCGGTATCTGTAAAAACAAATAAGATCATTACTTTACCTGTATTGGAAATTTAACACAGATCATAAATGAACAGCTTTTCACTGAACGATAAAAAAATACTTGTATGCGGAGCCTCTTCCGGAATTGGCAGACAGGCTGCCATCAGTAGCAGCAAATTGGGAGCACGGCTGGTCATAACTGCCAGAAATAAACAAAACCTTCAACAAACATTTGATCAGCTGGAGGGAAAAGGCCACCAAATGATCATTGCCGACCTCACAAAAGAAGAAGAACTTAATGCATTGATCTCTGAAATGCCGGAGTTGAATGGAATTGTTCATAGCGCGGGGATTGTACGTCCGCTTCCGATAAAGTTCATTACAGAAAAGCATCTGGACGAAATGTTCGGCATAAACTACACAGCACCCGTTCTGTTAACGAGTAAGCTTCTCAGATCAAAAAAAATGCGCAAAGGCAGCTCAATCGTATTTATGTCTTCCATCTCCAGCCGGTTCGGACATCTGGGTGGAGCATTATACTGCGGAAGCAAAGCAGGCGTCGATGTATTCACAAAGGTACTCGCTCTTGAGTGTGCTGCGCAAAAGATCCGCGCGAACACGATCAACGCTTCAATGGTAAAAACGGAACTTTTCAATAGCGCAGAGCAAATGGTAAGTAAAGAAACGATGGCTTTACACGAAAAGAAATATCCGTTGGGTTTTGGCGAACCTGTTGATATTGCCAATGCCATCATTTTTCTTCTTTCCGATGCTTCCAAATGGATCACCGGCACCAACCTCATTGTAGATGGGGGATTATCAGCGGGAGATTATTGAAAAAATGATGCGGCTGACTCAACTTGAGTATATTAACCAGATTGCTTTTCACATAAAATGGCTGACACAAAATTTTCGGTTATCGTTCCGGTTTATAATAGTGAAGATACACTTGAAGAATTTTTTACACGGTTAAATAAAATTCTGCAGCAATCCGCGTTGCCTTTTGAGATCATTTTTGTAGATGATCATTCCGTTGACAGCAGTTGGACGATTCTGAAAAAAATAAAATCCAATAATTCTGCGCTTATAAAGATCATCCGATTAACAGCCAACTTTGGACAGCATAACGCTACCTTATGCGGCCTTTGCCAATCTAGCGGCGAAATAGTGATCACAATGGACGATGACCTTCAGCATCCTCCTGAAGAGATACCTAAGTTGATCGAAGCTATGGGTGAGAACCAGGCGGATATGGTTTATGGAATTGATGATAATTATCTTCCCCTATTCCGGAAAATTTCAAGCAATTTTTTGAAGCTGGTATCCAAAAAAATAATGAGGCAGTATGGTGAATGGTCTTCATTCCGGCTGATAAGAAGGTCATTGGCCGACAATATCCGTAAACATCAGTATTATTACGTTAATATCGATCAAATTGCATATAAATACACCAATAAGATTAATTTTGTTAAGGTAAAAATGGTGAAACGGGCTTATGGAAGATCAGGTTATTCATTATTAAAACTATTTTCATCATGGTGCCATGCTGCCATATTATTTTTTAAACTCCCTCTGAGATCGCAGCCCGAAAGACCTCCATTTTTAATTAAAGAAGAACTATTATGATCATTCGCAAATATGGGGTGCTTTTAAGAAGACTTACCGAAGAAGATATTGAACTGGTCAGGATACACCGTAATTCAGCGGAAGTTCGCCAGTTTATGTTTTACCAGGATATTATTACCCCTGAGATGCAAAAAAAATGGTTCAACTCTATCAATAATATTTATAATCATTATTATATAATTGAGTATAAGGAGAAAAAGATCGGGATGATATTCTGCAAGAACGACAATTATGAAGAAAGGACCACAGAAACAGGAATTTTCATTTGGGATAAACAATACCTGAATTCATTTGTGCCGGTACTTGCATCCATTATTTTTGGTGATCTCGGTTTTAATTTCTCGGAGATGAGAAAAGTGTTTGCAACAGTAAGACAAAAAAACAAACAGGTTATTAATTATGTGACTGAAATGGGATACAGCGTATATGAAGAATTCCCGGATGAAGAAAAAGTGACCTATTCACTTACAAAAGAGGTCTTCTACTCAAAAACTGAGAAGATCAGGAAAGCAATAATTAAAATAACCAAAGACTTTAAAGAATTATCAGAAGGAGATTTTGATTTCAGTACAGTAAGTGAAGAAGCCAGAAAAAAATTATATGCAGGATACCCTGACTATTTACAGAAAAAATTTGATCGCTTTTTTAAAGAAGAATTCAAATAATTGACAAGGACGGAGCGTACCAGCGACTCACGTTAATCGATCATTTATACTTACGATGGCAAAACTTTCTTTTTCAATTTACAATAAAGACCATCAATATATTGGCAATGAGCCTTATTTCTATTCAAATGATGAATTTAATTGGGTTAAATCTCTTGAAGAAAACTGGCAAACAATCCTTGAAGAATTCGATCAATTCATTGCTGCCAGATCCGCCGGGCTTTCCCCCTACTTTCATAAAGCGCTTGTTGAAAAAGGAGATTGGAAAACATTGAACTTTCTCTTTTGGAGCATTAAAGTTCCTGGAAACTTACGTTCATTTCCAAAAACTGCAAAACTTATTGAAAAAATACCCAACCTGGTTAGTGCTTCGTTTTCCGTGCTTGAACCACACACCAGCATTTCACCTCATTATGGTGATACGAATGCTATCATACGCTGTCATATGGGCCTGAACGTTCCGGGGAAACTGCCGGAATGCGGTCTTAAGGTGGGTACCGAAACCAGAAACTGGGAAAACGGTAAAGTTTTGCTTTTCTGTGACGCGCATGAACACAGTGCTTTTAACCATACCGATCGTAAGCGTTTTATTTTTCTATTCGACATTTTGAAACCTGAATTCACTAATAAAAAATTATATGTTTGCAGCGGAGTCCTTGCACAACTCAGCTTGTTCTATCTTTCAGAAAAGCTGAAAATAAAACGACTTCCTTTGTGGTTATTGTTTATTTTTCACAAATTAGCGCAGGTCGCGTTTATAACCGCTTTACCGGTAAAAAATAAATTAGCTGAGCTACGGAGTACTACAAAACTTATGTGACAACCGGCAGCAGGCAGGCAAGGTTTATTTAACAAAAGTTTTATTTTACAATGCTTTCAAAGGTTTAAATGTCAATCAAGTAATGGGCGTAGTAGTTAGATCAACCAATTCATGAGCAAAAATAGTCCTGCTAAATATTATATCGGATTATCCTCCGGCTATCACGACCCGGCGATAGCCCTCGTTGATGCGGATGGAAAATTGATATTCGCTGAAGCAACAGAACGGTTCATCCAAAATAAAATGGGGCTCAGTTCGGCGGCTGATAATCTTTTTTTTATTGAAAAGCTACTCAGTCAATACCCGATGAGTGATTACGAAATCGCTATAAACTGGAAAGCCTTTGAACACCTGATCAGGTTTCCACTGTTGGCCACCTGGGTTTACTTTTTACGCAAATATATACGCATAGTAAAATGGATCGGACGGATTTTAAAATTCGATGGTGATGAATTCGCAAGTGTAGTAAACTACCAGGTAGCATCACATTATGGCACGCTCACAATGGCCGGTTCGGCATTTCGTTTTGTACAGAATATACGTTACAAATTGCCCTATAAAACATTGAAACATTTTGATCATCATTTGTGTCATGCCGCATACAGTTATTTTACTTCTCCTTTCAATGAAGCAATAATATTTGTTTTAGACGGGGGTGGCGACAATGGGAAAAGCTGTTCCATTTATAAAGCAAATGAACAAAGTATCAAGGAAGTATTCAGAAACAGATCGAGAGCATCATTAGGTGATTATTATGGTTACATGACATACCTCTGCGGCTTCAATCTAATAGGAGGAGAAGAATGGAAAGTAATGGGTATGGCTCCATACGGTAAAAAACATGATGAACTGTATAATGATCTTACAGAGTGGATATATGTCTCCGGCTTTCATTTGGAACCCAAAAATGCAAGAAAAGTATTTCAGATAAGAAACAAAATACAGGAAAATAAATATGAAGGGTTGACAAGGTATGACATCGCATTTACAGCTCAATTATATTACGAAACACTTGTTACCCAAATGCTGAACGCCATTTATTTAAAATGGCCGGGAGAAAATCTTATTCTTGCCGGCGGATGCGCATTAAACTCCGCATTCAATGGGAAGATACACACTGCTACTCCATTTAAAAACGTATATATTCCCTCTGCGCCAGCTGATGATGGCTGCAGCGCAGGCGCGGCATTTTTAAATTTTAAAAAACATAATCCGCTTAAACAAATTCCATTACACCAGGCTGACCCATACCTTGGTTTTAAGATCGGGGAAGAGGATATTTTAAAAATGGTAAACTACTCCGGTCATGAAGTAAAAAAAATGGAATACAAAGACCTCTATCCTTATATAGCCAAAGAATTACAAAACGGAAAAATCGTTGCCTGGGTACAGGGCAAAGCGGAATTCGGACCCAGGGCGCTTGGCAACAGGTCTATTTTAGCTCACCCCGGCCTCGGTGAAATGAAAGATAAAATAAATGCAACTATTAAGTATAGAGAGGAATTCCGCCCATTCGCGCCAGCCATTTTAGAAGAGAAAGCATCTGAGTACTTTGAAAATTATCACCCGACTCCATACATGGAAAGGGTACTTCAAATAAAAGAAAGTAAAAGAAGTGAGCTAAAAGCAGTTAATCATATTGACAATACCGGCCGACTTCAAACCGTTACAAAAACAGGTAACCTGCACTTTTATAATCTCATTAATGAATTTTACAAACTTACAAATGTGCCTGCTTTGCTGAACACCAGTTTTAACGTAATGGGGAAACCAATTGTTGATTCAGTAAGTGACATGGCTGCGGTGTTTTCAACCAGCGGAATTGATTTACTGGTTATAAACGAGTATGTATTTCAAAAAGCGTCCTCCGGCAAATAAGTTTTATGTTATCGTACTTATACTTCGAGCGGGATAAATTTCCGCATAGGTGCATTTAAGGGTTATATCATAAATCAATGTCATTAAGTTAGGGATTTCCTGTAATCTCCCCCCTTCAATAAAATCCAATAAAAACATTAGTGTCAAAAAGCTCCGATTGTTAACAACCAGAGCTTTTTTGTTGATACTGGTTGGATTTTCACTTTTCAGGCAATAGTTTTTTAATGCAACGTTATTTTGGTGTACGATTTTGTTAATGAACAGTTGATTACTATGCTGCTCTGGCGAGTTTTTGTTTTTCTTCGATCCGATTTGCAATGATCGAAGCATTAGCAGTCATCATACCAAAAAATATCCAGCACTTTTCTGTTTGCTCTGTCTTTGCTTTGATACGATTGAGCAAGTAGTGATTTTTTTCATTGCCAAAACTCCCTTCTAATACTGTTGAGCGGTATTTGTTAAGTATTTTTCGCATTTGATCAGCTTGGGAAGTGTATTGCTGTAGTTGTTTCCCTTTGGGAATAAAATTGGTTTGTATTTTTTGACTGCTGGCGTATTTTCTGTTTTTGTTAGTTGCGTAAATAGCGTCAGCGCTATGATGTGTGCATTTGCCAAACAATTTTCGCTGAAGATATATGCCGTTCTGGTAATGCGTGTTCTCATTAAAAGCATCAAAACTGAGGTGTTCAATAAAACCAATACCGCCAACCATTAGTTTGTTTACTTTGGCACCAAACTCAACTGGTTTTACTTCCTTGCCTCTGACAATGGGACGGATATAGGGTTTACTCAAGGATACGATGCGATCTTCGATTGTCGCTCCTTTTTCTCCGTATGCTTTTTTATGTTGTTGAACATATACTTTCTTTATTGTCTCCAACATCTTGGCTTTTCGGGCAGAGAGAGTGATCGGGTATTTGTTGTTCAATGCGTTCCAGCCTTCCATTAAACGGAATAAGAATTTTAAAAGTTTTTTCCTTATGCGTCTTTCCTGGCGCTTTGTCTTCTTGCGCTTTTTCTGATAATCTGTAAACAGTAGCAGGTGCTTTTTATAATTGCTTCGGCTTTTACGCAGACATAGCTTTTCGCGTTGAAGCTGAATAAATACATACTGTTTCTCACAGCAATCCCACAGCAGTTTTATATCCGTTGGATAGGTAATATGGCTCTCATAACAAGTCGCATCCTGTGACCCGACCCGGGTATCTTCCATATATGGCTTCCAATAGCTGGCTAAAACCTTTTGAAGCTCTTCAATATCTAAATGATTCCCAAAATAAACCCGCCAGCTACTGGGTAGGTTTCTATCCAGAATTCGCTCAAAGGGTTTTAGTGATATGCCGCAAAATTGTTGCATGCTCCAATCAGTATTGATCCTGTCAATGAGCATGGCATCACTCATACTCAAGTAATGCTTCAAAAACATCAGGGCTATACCTCCTTTTATATCAAACCATGGTTTGCACCCCATTAAGCTTTGCTCATTAGGGGTCGGAGGAATTTTTTTCGATATTTCGTCAAAAGGAATGGCTAAATAAAGTTTACCCAAATCGGTTTGCAAAAAACTTTTATCAAGCAATTCTTTATCGGAAAATAGTAAATTTGTGGTGCGATTCACGCCCCACTTTGTGCAAATTCTTTGCCATTGTGGGGCTTTTTTACATGCCACTTATCACCAAACCATTGTGAATATTGGCGTTGAGATTTTCGGGGGCACCCAAGTTAAGCCTGAAGGGCTTGAATATAAATAACCACCGGTGAAACCGGAGAAAAAAAATAACATAAGTCATTATCCAACCCTGAAAGGGTTGAATGCCTCTGTTTAATGTAAAGCACGTTCTCTATTGAACTTTCTGTAAGCCATTCTTAAGATATAATTATATACGCCGGGAAACAGGTTATACAGCAAGATCCTTACTTTATAAAACGAAGGGATGACAATGATCGCTTTGTTCCTGGCTATTTGCTTCAATGCCTTTCTCGCAAATAAGCCTGCGTCAATGGGCTTAATTTTTTTAAATATCTCCTCTAATTCAGTGTCCGGAATTTCAAAATAATTCTTATTCGCTCCACTTCCGTATATCAATGGCGTTTCTATTATTCCGGGACATAATACATTGACACGAATTCCATGAACTGCCGCTTCCTCACGAAGAGATTTTGACAATCCAACTATTCCATGCTTGGTTGCCGCGTAAATCGCGCAATACATCTCCGGAATTAAACCTACGTATGATGCGGTATTTATTATCTGTCCATATTTTTGTTTAAGCATCACAGGGTAGGCGGCCTGAATGCCATTGACAACGCCCTTAAAATTTATATCCATCATCAGATTAATATCTTCCATTTTAATCCGGCTCATTTCACCAAAAACAAAAACCCCCGCGTTATTGAACAGATAATCCAGCCGACCCGTACGTTGAACAGTCTCTTCAACGAGCTGCTTTAACGCATTTAAATCCCTTACATCAATTTTCTTTGTCACGGCCTTGCCGCCTGCCGCGCGAATCAAAGCAACAAGTTCCTGCGCCGGATTATCCTGAATATCCGCTATAACAACTTCACAACCATTCTTTGATAATTCAATTGACAAAGCTTTACCAATACCCGAAGCCCCGCCCGTAATTATGGCAACAGCCCCTTTGAAAATTCGTAAAGAATTATTTGAATTCATTTTTCCTGCTGTATATTTTATCAGAATATTACCTTATCTTTTAATGGCAAACTGTAGCAACCTGGAATAGCAATTCCGGATTCATCCTGAATGAAGCCGATCAACTTTAGAAAAAGTACTACTTATGAAACAGAAAAGGTATAGTTCTAACTGTTGTCGTTTCTTTAATTTACATTCACTTTAAACTCTTTACCCCTGAGCGTATCTCCTTTCATATAAAAATAAGCGGAAATAGAATTGCTTAGTTGTGGATCGGCCTTTAACCTTAAGGAAGGTATAAAGTACCTTATAGCTTCTGCAGTATCTCTTTTCTCCATGTATTGATTTCCCATCTCCCTGTAAGGAACTTCGGAAGACGGAAAAAACTTTACTGCTTCATCAAAAACCTTTCGGGCATTTTCAAAATCATTCTTTTTAAAATATAATGACATGAGAGTGGTATATGATATCATAAATTTACCCCGGTCAATTCTTATCCCGTTAGCAAGCATCCTTATCGCGTCATCTGTCTTTGATTGCCGGGTATAACACAAACCCAGATTAATCATTGCTTCACCAAAAGCGGTGTCTACCTGTATCGCCTTTATAAAAAGCGGAATGGCCTTCTCACAATCGTTATATAGATTTGCATAAAAAGTACCGAGGTTATTAGCTCCCATTGCAAAGTCCGGGTATATCTCCAGCGTACGCTTGTAATGCTCTATTGCTTCGGCGACAATGCGGGCACGCTCTTCCTCACTGCCGGCGAAATTACTTTCCTTCATCAATACAGCTCCAAGCGTTTCATGCGCCTTTACTGAATTATCCAGGTACTTAATATCATGACGAAAAAGCGTAAGCTGATCTTTCCAGTCATTGTTACGCGAAATTGTTTGTCCGGTAAACCACAAGAAAACTACACCGGTAAGAATCACCAGCGTTGGATTACCTGAGATCTTTTTTGAGACCGATTCAAAATTTACCTTCGATACCTTCAACAAAACATATGCAAATACAATACAAAATCCAAACGATCCGGCGAAAATAAATCGTTCGGCAACAATACCTGCAGCAGGGGTTAAGATATTAGCGATCAGTGAAACATAAAGCAGGTACCATATAATTCCGAAGGCGGCAACATTCTTGCTTTTAATATTCATGAAAGCGAACACTGCCATGCCCAGGTACAATAACAAAGACAGAATTGGCATAAAACTAAAAATACTCTCAACAGGAATAGTGTTGTATCCATAAAAATAAAGTAATGGATAATGTATGATGAGCATCCGCAGATAGAAGAACAAAGAATTAAAAGCAAGACCAAGTTTTATATTCCAATCTTTAATATAAAACAAGGGATTATCATGAAACTCCATATTCTTATCCGGCCTTTCCCAGGCAGGAAGATTCCAGCTCATTAGAAAATGAACCAAAAATCCTAAACTAATAAAAAACACAACCATCCATAGACTTTTCTTGATAGAAAAGTCGGTAAAAAAGTAAACTATAAACGGAATGATGAAGACGGAGGGTGGAGTTTCCGGCTTTGAAAGATAAGCAAAAATAGCAAAGAACATTGCCCATACAAGGTCACCGATAGCATTGAACTCAAGATATTTCAATATATAACGGATCATCAGAATGCTACCGATGAAACTCAACAGTACATCCCTGTTTTTTATTGATGCAACCACTTCCGTATGAATAGGATGCCCGAGAAACAAGAACGTTATTAAAACAGGTAAAACAATATTATAATTCTTAAGCCATTGTTTAAGCAATCGGAAAAGAACTACACCGATCAGAGCATAAATAATAATATTAAAAAAATGGCTGATGTGAGGATTCTCTCCAAAAAGAGCGTACTCAATTGCATAAGTAACTTTTGTGATCGGACGATACCCGTATAAATGAGTTGTATTTGATCCGGCGGTATAATATGTCGAAAGGATCTCCGGGATGCCGCCGAACCCCTTCTTTATCTGGTCGTGGTTACGTGAAACATACTCATCGTCGAGCGAGAATCCGTTTTTAATTGTATTTCCGTAAAGGATGAAACAAAACGCAAAAATATAAAAGTAGATTCTTTTGTCGGTAATCCTCCCGCTTGAAGATGAAACAGATGATCTGGCTGCGCTTACCTTTTTGCTCACTTACAATTCATTTTAGTAAAAATAAGCTTTTTACACTACATGTTTAAATGAACAAATATATTCCCAACAAACTCACGGCTGATCTATTTAGCCGGAAGATTATTTATACGGAGTGTATCGCCCTTTTTATAATAATTGGATACAAGATCAACTAACCGGGGATCTGGTTTGATCCTGACAGCTCCTTCAAAATATTTTACAGCCATGAGTGAATCCCGCCTTGCGATAAATTGATTCCCCATTTCTACATAAGGCAATTCCGAATCCGGGAAATAGTTCACAGCTTCCTGAAATAACTTGTTAGCCTTCTCAATTTCATTTTTCTCAAAATACAAAGCAATCAGGGTAGTGTAAGATCTTATAAATTTCTCCTTCCCTACCCGTATCCCCTCTTCCAACATCTTTATCGCATCATCCGCTTTTGCGTTACGGGAATAACAAAAACCCAGATTGATCATAGCCTCTCCAAAACTGCTATCAACTTGTATTGCCTTTAAATAAAGAGGTATAGCCTTTTCACAATCATTATAAAGGTTTGCGTATATGATGCCCAAATTATTATTAGCCATTGCGAAATCCGGATAGATCTCCAATGCCCTCTTGTAATGAAACGAAGCTTCTTCAGTTAACTGCCAGCGTTCCTCTTCTGTCTTTGCATAATTGCGTTCATTCATAAGAGAAGTGGCAAGTATTTCGTGAGCCTTCACCGAATTGTCAAGGTGTTGGATATCGTGACGAAATAAAGTAAGCTTATCCTTCCAATCGTTATTCCGTGCAATTGTTTGACCTGCAAACAGCAAAAAAATAACACCGGAAACTAGTGCCAATGTAGAATTCATCGCAAGTCCTTTTGACTGTGTCTCAAATTTTACTTTTGAGATCTTCAATAAATAGTAGGCCGCCACAATGCAAAATCCGAATGATCCTGCGAACACAAACCGCTCAGCAACAATTCCGGCCGCCGGCACAACAATATTGGCAAACAGCGCAATATGTATCAGGTACCAGGTAATTCCCAATGCGGGAAGATGCCTTCTCTTTAAATTCCACAAAGCAAAAATACCCATGCCCAGGTAAATCATAAATGATAAAATCGGACCAAAACTAAAGAAGCTCTCAACCGGGATCGTATTATAACCATAAAAATAAACCAACGGATAATGAATAATAAGCATACGCAGGTAATAGAATAAGGAATTAAACGCAACGCCAAATCGAATTTGCCAATCCCCTGTAAAATATAAAGGATTATCATAATACTCCATGATGCTTGCATCACGACCGAATATTGGAACACCTGAAAAATGAAGAATAGTAACGAAACCAGCAGTGATTGCCCACGGGATCATAGGTACCAGTATGCCTCTCTTCACAGACGCGTTGGTAAAAAAATAAGATAGAAAAGGAATAAAGAATATTGCTGGCGCTGTTTCCGGCTTAGATAGAAATGCAAAGATTCCGAAAAAATTTGCCCAAATAATATCTCTTATTTTATTGTATTCAATATACCTGATCGCAAAGTGAAACATCATAAAACTTCCAAGAAAAGCCAGCAATACCTCCCGGTTTTTTATTGATACCACAACTTCAGAATGAACAGGATGGGCAAGAAAAAGCATCGTTATTAATAAGGGTAAAACAACATTATACTTTTCAAGCCACTTTTTGAGGGACTTAAAGATGACGACACCGATCAATGCATAAATAATAATGTTAAAAAAATGACTGACGTGAGGATTCTCTCCGAATATGGCATATTCAATAGCGAAAGTCGCCTTTGCAATGGGTCGGTATCCATATAATTTATGTGTGTGTGCACCCGCGGTATAGTAAGAGGTGAATATTTCGGGGATACCAGCCAGACCTTTTTTTACCTGCTCATGGTTATAAGAAACGAATTCATCATCAAGTGAAAATCCATTCTTAATTGAATTTCCATAAAGTAAAAAACAGAAAGCTAAAATAAAGATATAGATCCTTCTATTGGACAATGATCTGTCTGAAAAAAAACCAGAGGATTTGTTTTTACTTTCTTTTTTGCTCACTTGCAATTCTTTCCCGGTAAAAATAGGCTTTTTATATTTTATCCTGCTGCATTCGACAATTCACCCCTGAGGGAGGATGATAACAGGCGGGAAACATCTTTGGGTGAGCTATTTTGGCCGAGGAGAAACATTAATTTAGCAATCGCCGCTTCATAGGTAATATCGGAACCACCAATGACCCCGATCTTTTTTAATTGGGTACTGGTTTCATATTTTCCCTGTTCAACAGCTCCTGCATTACATTGAGTTACATTGTAAATGACAAGCCCTTTATTGATAGCCTTTTTAAGAAGCTCCACGAACCAGTTGTCAGTAGGACCGTTTCCGGCACCAAAGGTCTCCAGCACAACAGCCTTCAATTGCCTCGCGGCTAAAACCGATTCAACAACATTTTTGCTGATCCCCGGAAATATTTTCAAAATGGCAATATTAGGATCAAACCTGGTATGAACGATCAGTTTTTTATTGTTAACCTTCTGAATGGCGTTGTGATTAAATTTAATATGTACACCGGCTTCGGCTAAGATCGGGTAATTGGCACTTTGAAAAGCCTGGAAATGTTCGGCGTTGTACTTATGTGTACGGTTGCCCCTGTACAACTGGTATTCAAAATAAATACATACCTCGGGAACAACAGGTTTCCCATTTTTCTGCTCGGCCGCTATTTCAATTGCGGTTATTAAGTTTTCCTTACCATCGGTCCGGATAATTCCTAAAGGCAATTGAGAGCCGGTTAAAATAACCGGCTTGTTCAAATTCTCAAGCATGAAACTAAGTGCTGATGCTGTATACGCCATAGTATCCGAACCGTGCAGCACTACAAAACCATCATGTCGGAAATAATTTTTTTCTATTAACCTTGCCAGCTTTACCCAAATATCAGGGTTCATATCCGATGAATCGATCGGTTTATCGAAAGCAATAGCCGAAAGCTCAATATTCAGTTTTTTTAATTCCGGTATTTGTTTGGTAAGATGTTTAAAGTCAAATGGCTTTAAGCTTTTGGAACGTACATCTTCAATCATTCCGATTGTTCCACCGGTATAGATAAGCAATATTGAAGGTTTTTTCATAACGTCTGGTTTCAGGTTTCAAGTTACAGGTTTCAAGTCGTTTCGTTTAACCTGAAACCTGTAACTTGAAACCTTTTCTATACACCAAAGATATCAATAGAATTTTTAGTTGTTTGCTCCGCCACTTCCTCTATTGAACAATTCTTTAATCCGGCTACTTTTTCTGCAATAATTGTAAGGTATCCGCTTTCATTCCGTTTACCCCTGTATGGAACCGGCGCCAGGTATGGAGAATCTGTTTCCAAAACCAAATGCTCCAATGCTACATGCGGTATTACTTCATTCAATCCACGGTTTTTAAAGGTAACCACTCCTCCTATTCCCAGCTTAAAGCCACCCAATGACACTACCCGTTCAGCCTCCTCCATTGTGCCCGAGAAGCAATGGAAAATTCCTTTCAATCCCTTCCCGGCATACTCCCTTACTATTTCAATTGTTTCATTAAAAGCCTTACGAACGTGGATCACAATGGGTAAGCGGTATTGCAATGCCAGTTCGATCTGTTTACGGAACGCCTGCTTTTGTTGCTCAAAAAATGTTACATCCCAGTACAGATCCAATCCTATCTCACCAACGGCATAAAATCTAACTTCCGGCCCGCTCAACCACTTCTCAACCAACCTTAACTCAGTTTCATAGTTTTCTTTCACTGAACAAGGATGCAGGCCCATCATCGGAAAGCAATTCTGCGGATATTTTTCAACCAGTGTGAGCATTCCTTTAACAGACCCACTATCAATATTAGGAAGGAATAACCGGTTTATACCATTATCAATTGCACGTTTCAACATTTCCCCCCGGTCTTCATCAAATTCTCCCGCATAAAGATGTGTATGTGTATCCGTTAAGACCATAATGTAAAAGTAAATAAATTTAAGCTGTGACAAATGAAGAGCAACTTTGTATTACATTTGCGACTGACAACTGACAACTGACAACTGACAACTGACAACTGACAACTGACAACTGACAACTGACAACTGACACCATGACTCCTGAGAAACATGATTTTTTGAAAAGCAAATACCTGCCTCTGTTGAAAAAAATAGATCCTTCAACAAAACCTCTTTGGGGCAAAATGAATTTCCAGCAAATGGTTGAACACATGAGCGATTCAATACGCATCGCGAATGGCAAGGACCCTCAAAAACTGCATACACCGGTTGATATTCTTGACAAATACAAAGCCTTCCTGATGACTGAAAAACCCTTCAGGGAAAACACTAAGAACGCATTAATGGCTGATGAACCACCTGCAATACGCAACGTTTCCATTGATAAAGCATTTAACGAATTGGAGACAGAAATAAATGACCTGTTCAAAGCGTTCGCACCGGATAAGAACAAATCTGTTACAAATCCGTTTTATGGTGATTTAAATCTGAACGAATGGGTGCAGCTCTTACACAAACACGCTGTTCATCATTTAAAACAATTTGGAACAACAATATAATATTATGCTGATAGTAAAAAAATCGAAAATACCACGTGCCGGAAAAGGTCTCTTTACAACTTCATTAATCCGAAAAGGTGACCTCGTAGTAGAATACAAAGGTGAAAAATTAAGCTGGGCACAATGTCTTAAACGTTACGGCAAGAATATTAATAACGCCCGTTACCTGTATTACGTTTCAGCCAAAAATTGTATTGACGCCCAACGCAGGCAGATGGAATTGGCACGTTATGCAAATGACGCGGAAGGATTTAATAAAAGAAAAGGACTCCGGAATAACTCTGAATACACAAATGTTAAAGGTATACCTCATATAATTGCTACCACAAATATTCCGCGTGGCTCGGAAATACTGGTTGACTATTCAGGAGATTACTGGAAGCTGATGAAGAAGGAAATGGCTGAGAAAGAAAAGCGTTATACCGGTTCTTAGTCAATTTAAGGATTTTTCATCCGCAACCTGCCTGATCGGCAGGCAGGTTGGCGTAGAAGCGTATATGCCGGGTTTCAAAATCCTTAAAATCAAGTCCCTCGGTATAATTAAAAAAATCTCAAGGACGGACCGGCAAATACTTTTTAATGACTTCTGAATATTTTCTATCCTCAATATGCGAATCCAACCAGGCCAGGTAGGAAATACAATCCAATTCCATGATCTCGCCGGTATGGCGCTTTAGTAGTATTAGGTCTTTTTTAAACGCAGAAAAGCCTTTCCTGACCTGCTCTTCATCCTTTGCATCAATGATCTTCTTCATACTTTTAAAAAAAAGCTTTTCAAATTGGTGCGATCTGTTATCAGCATCAAAGGCATGAATAACCGACCTTATAAGTGATTCAACCAGCTGAAAGTTTTCCATATCATAGTGAATTATAATATTCCAAATCATGGCAATCGAATACAGGTCAGATCTGAACTCTGCTTCGCTTTCATTTAGTATTCTATTATTCCAGAATAAGGCCCTTTTTAAATCCTCGGCAGCAAATGAAAGTGACCGCATATTGTCATAAAAAACCAACACTTCCAGCCTGCCGATCTTCGCCTGAACATTTTCCCATGTCTTTTCATTTCCTCTTACAGCTGACAGACCTTTTTCAAACTCCCCCGTAAGAAAGTAACGAACAAGAGTCGCGCTGTTAATATACGCATTCCGCATATTTTCATGTTTTTCACTGATATTATTACCAAATCGCTCAGGCATTTTTTTCAGATCCTCAACCAACTTATCATATTCGCTTACCTCTAATATCTGCATATATGAACTCATCAGGTTATTAAATGTGCTTAAATATGCATTCATATCCAGCGAAGCATACTGAATATTCTCTTCCATTAACTTTTTCCGCTTATGCGTATATTCAATGGATTTCCTTATATCTTGCTCACGCTTAATGTAATGATATAGTGCGTGTATATAATAAAAAGTGTTTTTATCATGCAACGTCTTCGCACTTTTCTCATCCCTGAGTAAAGGATGCAGCATGATCTCCTCCAGTTTACTCAATTCATCATTGCCTTTTATATGCTGTCCGATCTTATGTATGAGGTAGATCACTCTGCTGTGGAGCCATTTGTATTGCAACGACACCTTAAGCTGATCAGTGATTTTCAACCTTTCTTCGTGGTTTGAATGAATGATCTTTTCCAGCAATTGTGAATCAGGATCATTCTTGGCAATTTTCTCTTCCCAATTAATGATCTCAACCAGCAGAAATAAGTTCTCACTGCGAGTTGCTTTACCCCGTGCTTTTGTCAGTATTTTTCTGGCTTCGGGGTACAACCTCTTTGCAAATAATAATTCCACATCTAGTAACATATGCCTGATCTCCGCCTCCAGTGTCTTCCGGGCATGATATATTTTAAGCGCGTCGAGAATATTTGTAAAAAGATAATTTGTATATGCTGGCAGTTGATTCTCCATTCGCTTTTTTCTGAAAAGCTTAGGCAACTGCGATTTGTCATAGCCATCCATCTCATTAAGCGCATCAAAAAGTTTCATGTATAAATTCTCATTTCCAACTACGTGCATCGATGAAAATTTTCTGAAATAACCCTTTTCGTTGGGAGTTAATGATTTTATGAGATTATATAGTTTTTTGGACATTTCTCGACACTTACATTTTTATTCAAACAATGGCCCTAATTTACATTATGATTTGTGTTTTTTCACCTTTTCAATCTTTATATTTTATTCCTGACCTATATACTGGTTCATATTGAATTTTCAGAGCAAACAAAAAGCAGAGCCTGTTAACATCAGTACGATTGACCCGTTTCCCTGCTGCAAAATCACTCAAGCGGGTATAATTGGAAAAGAATTGTAATTCCTTTATCTTTAAGAATCTGTCTGCCGACAGGCAAGGATGTGATCTTTAAAAGCTAAAATATATACACATGAAATGGTCATGAGCTAGAATGAAGCACACCAACCGAGGATGAATATTTAACTTCGTGCAAAACATGAAACGTAATGCAAGAAATAAAATTCAAACAGGTTGTAACAACCGGTTGCGGTATAGATG
>JACPDY010000078.1:15319-16216 GCA_016183775.1 Bacteroidota bacterium | reverse complement strand
ATTATTGAAAGAACTTTTTCTTGGTTTGAAAACCAACGAAGATTGAGTAAAGATTTTGAATATTTGCTTGAAACAAGTGAGGCAATGATTCATTTTGCAGCTATAAAAATATTATTGAATAAAATTTAAACAGTTTCTTAATTCTCATATCTATTAAAATAGGCAAAAAATAGAGTTAATCCAAATAAATGGCGGTAATAAAAACTACATATGTATTTTTTTAAAGAATTAGCTTATAACAATAGTGAATATTTAAAAGCAAGAATATTTCCTTTGATTTTTGGATGTTTTAGCAATAGAAAAGATATTATAGTTGGTAGTTTTTTAATGCTAAAAACCATTATTTTTACTCATTTTTAATTAAAAATTATGATTGCAAGTATTCCAAATTTTAAACTTATTTCTATCATGTTAATTTTTTTGTTTTATTAGAGTTTATATCGAATAAACTTTTTTGTGGGTTTTAGTGTTTTTGTGCTTTAGTGGCAATTGGATTTTGGCCACCAAAGCACAAAAGCTCTAAATTTTTCCCCATATATTTTTTTGAAATTGTATATAATAATCTAATTCGGTATAATCTCTATTAAGTGAAATTAGTTTGACAGGAAGTAAAAGACAAATCACATTTTTTCTAAAAACACCTAATCGTGGAGTTTACAGCACCCAAAATGGTTATCTTAATATGAAAACAGCCGTTGCATTGATGGAATTTTGCCATACAACATCTATGGGTAGCCAGGAAAGGCCTTTTTAAGACTAACAGTATAAAGTAATTAAACACCGAAGCAAGCCGCAATATTTTTTTTGATATTATAAAAAGCTAAAAATTCAATTACAATATCCGATAGTCTTTTAACGCTAAAATGTGCTGGTTTGCTTTATTTATATTTCGGGGGG
>JACPDY010000078.1:0-15244 GCA_016183775.1 Bacteroidota bacterium | reverse complement strand
GATAAATTTTCCGCATAGAAGCTGGAAGACTCTGACTCCGGACTTGCCACTTGACCTATTTTGAATTAAACCGGAAATGACTGGTGATTGAGGCTCTTCTTCTTATACGCAGTTTAATTGCCTGTCGGATATTCTTTTTCCGTTGTAAGGTCGCTTAAGGCAAATTACTTTCAAATACTGTCATTCTTCCGATAGATATCAGGGTCAGGGCGCAGTAAGGTTAATATTTACGCTGCAGCCGTTTTTATCTTTTATAT
Source organism: Bacteroidota bacterium (assembly GCA_016183775.1). NCBI lineage: Bacteria > Pseudomonadati > Bacteroidota > Bacteroidota bacterium. The sequence continues at coordinate 14,987 of JACPDY010000078.1, read as the reverse complement.
TTATTATATAAGTCCCCGGGCAAAGTTGATTTTTGTACCTGTTTGCATAACCGCCTGGGGCAGACCATGAATAGGAGTAAGGGCTTGTGCCGCCGCTGCCGGTTACTATTACCCATTGTTTACAGCCGCAGCCGCTACAGTTGGCTGTGCCTTTGGTAAATTGTCCAAGCATTGGAGAGGCTTCCGTTATAATAGCGGTTACAGAAGTAATACAGCCTCCTGCATCAGTAACCGTCACAGTGTAATTTCCTGCTGAAAGGCCTGTGGCGGTTTGTGTAGTTTGTCCGTTGTTCCATGTGTATGTATAAGGGGCAGTTCCGCCGCTGCCTGCCACAGTTGAGGATCCGTCATTGCCGCCATTACAATTTACATTGTTATTAGTAACAATACCTGTGATGCTTCCTCCGGTTCCTCCTGAAATTGTATATGTAAATGTTTTAGGAATGAGTACACAAGCTCCATCAGTAACAGTAACGGTATAATTTCCAGGGGATAGTCCTGTTACAGTATTTGACGTGTCTGTACTGTTCAATGTTTGGCTGCCATTACTCCAGGTGTAGTTAAAGTCAGGATGACCGCAGGTTATGGTGATGGTTGCACTGCCATTACCATTGCCACAACCTGTGGCATTGAGCTGGCTTTGAGAAAATGTGGGTGGGGGAGAGGCTGTAAGCTTTAAAAGGAAACCATCGTCGTTTGATTTGAAAAGATTGTTGAATGCACCACCCCCGGGATTAATAAGCGCGGGCAATGGGCCATTGGGTATTGTATTGCGTTCCCCGACAATATAAATATTGTTATTGTTATCAATGCAAATAGCCTCCCTGTGGCTTTCACTTCCTGCGGCTGCGGGAAACAGGTTTGTTGCGTAAACCAATGCAAGGTTATTGGTTTTAAATTGCGCCAGGAAAACGTCTCCTAATTTGCGTCCAAAAAAATTATATGAATTTGTTCCGGGGTTGTTAAAGTAATTCGCACAACCTGTATTGCTGGTTGGAATATTCGCCGATGATGTTTCGAATACAAAGTATAGATTTCCACAATCATCCATATCCATAAGTTCATACTGTCCTGTTTTTGTAAAAAAATCGCACAATTGTTCATCTCCTGATCCCCCGTAATAAGTGGCCCATTGAAGCACTCCTGCGTTGTTAAATCTTAAAATAAAAGCATCCTGAAATCCGCCTGCATTTGCTGCCTGGAAATAAGCGCCGCCTGCCGGGTTTAGCGTCGGAAGATTTGTTGAAACTGTAAAGCCTCCTATATATATTTCTCCGGAAGCGCTGATAGTTCCCGAACAGCCATAATCATCAAGGCTGCCACCATAGTAAGTGGCCCATTGGCGAACGCCAGAATTATTAAACTTCAAAATAAATGCGTCAGAGCTGCCGGCGTTGGCGGGTTGAAAGTATACCCCCGCACCCGGATTTTGTGTTGGCAGATCTGTGGATTTCGTATGGCCTGTAACAAAAGTATTGCCTGCCACATCGCAGCTGATAAAATTTCCATAATCCTCGCCCGACCCTCCATAATAGGTACCCCATTGATACACCCCGGAATTACTGAACTTGGCGATAAATGCATCCGTTCCTCCTGCATTTGTCCCCTGAAAGTAGGTTCCTCCTGCAGGATTTAACGTAGGGAAATTTGTTGAATTGGTGTACCCTGTTACAAAGATGTTTCCTGCAGCATCTGATGTAATAAAATGTCCATGCTCGTTGCCGCTACCGCCATAAAATGTTACCCACTGGCGCACTCCCACATTGTTAAATTTCATAATAAAGGCGTCCCCTCCACCACCTGCATAAGCTCCCTGGAAATAAGCCCCACCACCTGGATTTTGTGTCGGAAAAAGTGTTGATTCAGTAAAACCTGTAATTAATAAATTATTAAAGACGTCTATTGAAACGGAGGTCCCTATGTTGTATGTTGCAGTTGTATGTGCGCCGCAATAGGTTGCCCATACCAGCGCTCCATTATTGGCAAACTTCAAGATCATTAAATGCGGCCAGCCTGTCATTCCATTTGCTCCACCAAAATAATAAGCGCCTCCTGCCGGATTTACAGCAGGTATAGTTGCTGATCCGGCATAGCCGGTTATAAAAATATTGTTGTTTGAATCAGTATCAATACTTAAAAATCCATCCGCATTCGTACCACCGTAATAGGTACCCCAAACTAATTGCGGATCAATGGTAAGGATTTCAGAGTTATTATAGCCGTCAATTGCAAAACGGATATGTGAATCAAATCCACCTTTCTCGTTTCTTGTATCAAGTGTTTTTAAAAAACGGGTGGCTATTTCTTTATTGTTCTGATAACTTACAGGTGCTTTTTCAATAAGTGTTCCAAGTTCGGTTTCTATTTTAATATTTCCGGCTCTGCCTGTTTCAAGTCGTTTTGATGATGAGTAAACTAATTCAATTTGCTTTGGGTCTGCCCCCGGAAATAAAATAAAATCATATTTAAACCCTTTTTCATTAGAGCCATATAAAACCCAATCAATGTGAGGGTAAATATTCTTGATGGTAATTTTTTTATATTTTTTTACCCCGTAAATGCCGTCAGGATACAAATGATTAAAAAAATTGTAATTTGTTTCAGAAGATATTTCTTTGATAACATTTTCTTTTTTTATTGACGCTCCGGCAATAGTCATGTCAATGCGCGTCCATTTTGTCTCTTCACTTGTCTGTTCGTTACGAGGCGCTAATTCATTTTCATCTTCCTCCGGTTTTTGGAAAATATAGGTGAGCCCGGTCTCAGTTATATACATACTCACACCCGGAGCATCTGTCTGGAATAAGACAAATGGAGCAGCTTTCCCTTCACTGTCAGTTATCTGTCCCTTATTCTCGAGAAATTCTACCGGTTGTGATCTCAGTAATTGTGAAGCTTTGGATTTGATCTCTGCAGGTATTGGCTTATTGTTTCCCGCAAAGGAGAATGATCCTTGAATTGAAAAGATCAGACAGAATAATAAGTACCGCATAATGATATATTATTAAGGCGCACTCAAGTTAACATCTATATTGCAACCGTTTTTATCTTTTATATTTATTGTGTATGTGCCCGGGCAGAGTTGGTTTTTATATCTGTTTATACTTCCATCCGGCCAGGAGTAGGAATATGGGCTTGTTCCGCCGGTAGCGTTAATCATTAACCATTCTTTGCAGCCGCATGCATGGCAATTGGAAGCCCCCTTTGTAAATTGACCTGTTAATGCCGGAGGCGAAATGATTGTTGCCGTGCTGATTGAAGAACAGTTTTTTGAATCGGTAATTGTTACGGTATAGTTTCCGGTTGTGAGTCCGGTTGCGGTTTGTGTTGTTTGTCCGTTATTCCATGTATATACGTAAGGTGATGTTCCACCAGCCGGGGTAGCGATGGAGCTTCCATCGGTATTGCCGTTGCAGCTAATGTTGGTTGAATTCATAGTTGCTGTAATTGGCTGATTGATTATTACCGCCGCAGTGGAAGTAGCCGTATTTCCGTTTACATCGGTTAAAGTCAGCGTGTATGTAGTAGTTGCTGCCGGACAGGTGTTTATATTTTGTGTAGTTGCTCCGGTACTCCATAAATACGTATAAGGGCTGGTACCTCCTATACCATTGGATGTAACAATGGTGCATGTACCCGGGCAAGCGGAGTTACCAGTAGCTGTTACTGATGGTCCGGTTGCACAATTTGTAACTGTGACGGTACTTGATATTGTAGCCGAACAACCCGAACTAAAGACGGTATGCTGAACAGTAAAACTTCCCGTGTTCAAAAAGGTATATGTAAAATTGGTTGTTGTTCCACTTACGTTCGGTGGACTAATCAGCCAATTATAGGTTACTCCAGCACCTGTAGTGCCTGTATTTGTGAACGTTACCGGAGTATTTACACAAACTGATGGACCCGGTGATTGTGTAAATGTTGCTGTTGGTCCGCTTGATGGTGCTATATTATATGTTGCTGATTTGGAACAACCATTTAAATCGGTTACAGTAACTGTATAGTTACCCGAACTGATGTTTGCATTTGTTTTCACTGTCGCTCCATTACTCCATATATATGAGTAAGGAGTTGTTCCACCGCTGACACTAACTGCCGCACTTCCATTTGAGTTGCCGCATGTAGTGTTGGTTGAAGTTGGTGTGAGGGTCATCGAGGAGGGTTGAGGAATATTTGCTGTTTGTACTTTTGAACACCCTTTGGAATCGGTAATTGTTATTGAGTAACTGCCAAGTGTAAGTCCTGTTGAAGTTTGTGTTGTTTGGCCATTGCTCCATAAATAGGTATAAGGAGCATTGCCGTTTGTGATGTTTACTGTGGCGGATGAATTATTTGATGAGCAGGACCATTGTGTTGAGAATCCTAAGACCATTTCCGGAGTCTGAATGATGTTGATACTTTGCACAGATTTGCAACCTCCGCCATCGGTTGCAACGATGGAATAAGACCCCGGGCAAAGCCCCGTGATTGTTGCTGTTGTTTGCCCCGAACTCCAGGAGTAGGTATATGGAGTTGTTCCTCCGCTTGCCGTTATTGTTGTACTACCGTTGCAGGTGGCATTGCAACTCACATTGTTTTGTGTAGTGCTTAAAGTTAAAGACCCGGTAGTTGTTGTTAGTGTATAGTAAATAGTATCACGACTGCATGCATCGTCTGTAATTTCAACCCAATAATTACCAGGGCACAGGCCTGTAATTGCGTTAGTGGAGCTGCTTGTGACAAGAGTCTGTGATCCGTTGCTCCAAACATAATTATACGGGGCTGCGCCACATGTTACATTTACTGTCGCTGAACCATTGCATGCACAAGCAGAAGGGTTAACCTGGGGTTGGGTGTATTTGTTCGGTGTAGGAGTAAATTTAACAAGATAGCCATCATCCGCACCTGTTCTGATACTTTGAAGGTAGGCACCGGCCGGAGCTGCATAAGGTGGAAGATTGGCCATTCGATGCTCTCCAACTGTAAAAATATTATTATTTCCATCCAGCTTTATTGAGAAGGTGGCACAAGCATACATACCATAGAAATAAGAGCTCCAGACAATCGCATTTTTATTATTGAACTCAACTATGTATGATTGTTGTTGGGTAGGTGTTGGCGCATAGGAGAGTGTAAATGAATTGCAGGTATTGGTTATGGGGAGGCCTCCGGCATCGTCTTCTCCTACGAGATAAACATTACTGCAATTGTCTGTCGCAAGAAAATTGCCGTAGTTATACTGCATGTTAAAGGAATTGTTTCCTGTTGTTCCAAAATAAGTTGACCAGGTCAATGCATCCGATGAATTGAACCGGCACAAGAACATATCAACACCGCCGGCATTTGCTCCCTGGAAGTACGCTCCTCCACCCGGGTTTAAAGTAGTTAAATTTGTGGATGATGTTTCACCTGTAAAATACCAATCGCCGGTTGAAGATCCGGTCACGCTCATTCCGTTATCCGATGCGCTTCCGCCCCAATACGTACTCCATAGCAATGCTCCTGCCGCATTGAGTTTTGTAATAAATGCGTCGCCTGCACCGCCGCTCACACCATTATAGTAAGTTCCCCCACCCGGATTAAGTAAAGGAAAATTAACGGAGGCGGTTCTGCCCGTCAAATATAAATTGCCGGTATTGTCGGCAAATATGCCCAGGCCGGCATCAGCACCGGTGCCTCCGATGTAAGTTGAATATAATCTTTGTCCTGCGCTATTGAATTTTACTGCAAAGGCATCATTGGCGCCTCCATATGCGGCGAACGCGGCATTTTGAAGAGGAAAATTAGTAGATGAAGTGTATCCGCTGATATATAAATTACCGTTAATGTCTTTGCAGAGATCGTGAATTTGGTCTACTCCGTTTCCTCCATAATACGTACCCCATGTAAGTACACCTGCACTATTGAATCTGGAAACAAATGACATGGCACCATTACCTGGCCCCTGAAAATAAACTCCTCCTCCAGGATTAAGTATTGGCAGATTTGTAACTCCTGTAACCCCTGCCACAATAATGTTTCCTGCGGCATCAACTTCTACACCACGGCCTTCTGCATTCTGATTACCAATATTTCCACCGTAATAGGTACTCCACATTAAATTACCACCCGCACCGAATTTCATTATAAATGCACTTATTGCTCCCATTAAAGATCCCTGGAAGGAGGCCATTAAGGGAAAATTTGTTGCTGTTGTATAGCCGGTAACTGCAATAACAGTTGGATTGTCTACCGAAATATCTTTTGGAGAATTAAGGTTGTTTCCTCCTAAAACCGTCATCCACACCATTTGCGGATCAATAATTAATGTCTGTGTCCTGTCAAAGTGGTCAAGCCTGAAGGAAATTTCAGTTTCATGTTCCGATGGTAAACCGGTTATTTCAAAACGGGAAGCAACATTGCTGTTTGTTTTTTCTAAACGACACTCAGGTGCCTTTTCGGTAAGATTACCATAAGGAGTTTGAATGTTAATATTCCCCGGTTCATCCATGTGAAGTTTCTTTTGCGAACGGTATAGCAAACTGATTTGCTCCGGATCTGCTCCCGGATGAACTATAAAATCGTATTTGAATCCCCGTTCATTGGAATTATATAATACCCAATCAATGTCCGGGTAAACATTTTTTATAGTAATTTTTTTATACGCATGCACATCCCGAATCCCTTCCGGACAATGCCCCAGGTAAAAATGTTTCACCCAATCGGAAGCGCCTTCAGTAACAATATTTTCTTTGCGAATGCGAGCACCCTTCAGATCCATATCAACCCGTGCCCATTTCACCAGATTTTTTTTGTGTTTTGCGTCTCTCTCCGGGGAATCACCATGTTCTTTTTCCAATTCATCCTCTTCCACTTCAAGGAATACATAGGTGAGCCCTTTTTCTGTAATGTACATGTCCAATCCGCGGGCTTCGGCTTTGAATAACACAAAGGGAACAGGATTATAACTCATATCGGTTATTTGCCCTTTATTTTCAAGAAACTCAACCGGCTGTGATCCGATCCATTGTTCAACCTGCGATTTAATTTCTATAGGAGCAAGGTGTTCATTTCCTGCAAAGCAGTGCGAGAGTGTTATTGAAAATAGCTGACAGAATAATAAGTATCGCATTGTCATTATACCTGATTTACTACGAAAGTTAGGTAAACATAACAGGATTATCAAGCCAATAATATCCAAAAGTTCCACTTCTATTATAACATTTTAGGTACTTTTAAAGTGTCAATATTATTCTACATATGAAAACACCATCTGATGATCTTTTTTTGCTTATTAAGTCAATGAGTAAAACTGAAAAGAGATATTTCAAGCTATATATGGATAAGAATACGTTTTATGATCATAAACTATACATTAAGTTGTTTGAGGCCATTGACAGGCAAAGCGTTTACAATGAAGGTCTGATAAAACAGGAGAAAACTCCCTTTCAGAAGAATATTAAAAAGGTAAAGTGGCGGCTTTCCCGTGTTATTTTAAAATGTCTGGATTTTTATTATTCAGAATCGATCTTTGATTCGTCTTTTAAAAATCAATTTAAAATTATAAATCTTCTTTATCAGAAGGGGTTGTATGGTCAATTTATTAAAAATGTCAAAAAGTTAAAAAAGCAAGCGTTGTTATACGAACGATATGCTGACATCATTGAATTGTGTCGTCTCGAAAGAAGAATTCCTGTAAGAAGAAATGTCAGGGCCGAAGAAGTTCATGCAATGGAGAAAAAGGCTGTAGGTGAACTTGCATTAGAAGTTGAACTGCAGAATTTGTCGGACAAAATTTATGAAATTACAGAAATAAGCGAAAGGGTCCGGGATGATGATGCCATTGGATGGATCAAGAAGAGTTTGCGCCATCCTTTGTTAATTACCGGAGTCATTCCGTCCTCATTTCGTGCCTGTTATTATTACTTCAATGCAAAGGGTTTATGTTATTCTGCTATTGGCGAACTGGAGAAATGTTATGAAAACAGAAAAAATCAGGTGAAGTTGATCGAAAAGAACCCTCATCAGACTTTGCAATATCCCGAGTTGCATATCTCTGCTGTAAACAATTTTATGATCAGTTGTTTTTATACGAGAAGGATAAAGGAATATTACAAGTATTTAAGAAAATTGAAAAGTATGGAAGCGCAATTTAATAAAGAAGGAAATAAGCGACTGGCCACTTCAATATTTAGTGTCACAGCATCTCTTGAAACTGCGACAATTGGATATTTAGGTAATTTTTATCAGATACACAGACTTATTCCTAAACTGGAAGAAAAGCTCAGGCATTACGGGAATGGAGTGAATATAAATGTAAAACTTTCGGTATATTATAGTGTGGCATATAGTTTATTTGGGGTCGGTAATTATTCAAAAGCCTTGTTATGGGTGAATAAAATAATTGACCACCCGAAAGTGGAGATCAGGCAGGATGTGCAGGTGTTTGCAAGAATATTGAGACTCATTATTCATTTTGAAATGGATAGTTCGGAATTGCTCGATTACATAAACAGGTCGGCTTTTCGTTTTCTCAGCAAGAGAGGCCGGCTTTACAAATACGAATCTTATGTATTGAAATTCATAAGAAAAGTTTGCCTCATACAGGATACAAGTGAGCGCATTACCTTATTTAAAATACTTAAAAAACAGCTTTTAACATTATCGGATGATCCTGCAGAAAAATTTGCTTCTGAAGAATTTGATTTCATAAGCTGGCTTGATAGTAAAATTGAGGGGCGCTCCTTTAAAGATTTAGTTCAGGAAAAGATGAAGCGCATCAAGGTGCAGTAAGGCTAACATTAACACTGCATCCGTTTTTATCTGTTATATTTATAGTATACGTACCTGGACAAAGATGATTTTTATACCTGTTTATATATCCGTCAGGCCAGAAGTAAGTATAGGGGGGGGTGCCACCCGTGGCAGTTACCATTATCCATTCCATGCAACCACAGCCGGAGCAGCTGGCTGTGCCTTTTGTGAATTGACCAACTAAAGGCGGGATAGAAATTACATTTATTGTTGCCGTATTCGTACATCCATTCCCATCCGTAGCGGTAACAGTATATGTTCCTGCTGCATTGACCGTTGCAGGGTTTGTGGCATTGCTTAATGTTCCTCCATTCCAAACCATTGTATTGCCGGCACTGGTTCCGGTTAGGGTTGCTGTGCTTGAAGTACAGGTTATGTTTCCATTGCTTACTGCTGTTACTGTTGGTGGTGTGGTGTTAGCGGTTATAACTACGGTTGATATTGCAGAACAAGAATTATTATCCGTTACTGTTACTGTATATGTTTGAGCAGATAGGTTTGTTATTTGAGATGTAGTCCCACCATTACTCCAGTTATAACTATAGCCAGGACTTCCACCTGTTGCTGTGGCTGTAATGGATCCATTGTTGTTTCCACAAGTTATGGATGTGGAAGTAAAGCTCAAAGTAGGCGCAACCGCAGTCGATTGAGTAATGGTTAAATTATTTAACACCAATGTCCGGCAAAACACAGCATCGCTTATGGTTACACTATACGTACCCGCGCATAAACTGCTTAGATTTTTTGTCATTGCTCCGTTGCTCCATAAGTAGGTTAGAGTACAGCCCCCGCTTGGGGGACTTAAAGTTATTGTCCCATTACAAGAGGAGCTACAATTAGTGCTCTGTGTAATAGTTGCAGTTACATTTAATTTAACTGGCGTAAACTTTACCATTAAACCATCATGACTAAAATTAAAAGTCCCGTCATAGTATGTTCCACCCCCAGGAGTGCTTAAGGGATAGCTGGCATCAGTAATAGCGTTTATCCATTCTCCCGAAACAAAGAGATTATTATTGACATCCACAACTATAGGAGTACGAAAATCACCTCCATCTCCTCCCAAATAAGTTGCCCAGCGAAGTATTCCTGAATTAGAAAACAAAGCAATAAATTGGTCGCCATTACCCCCATTATATGAATTGTCAAAATACCCTACATCGCAAGAGGATTGAATTGGAATATTACTTGAATAAGTTTCAAATCCCAAATACACATTACCACAGTTGTCTACGTCAAGATTGTCAGCCGAGCTAAACGATTCATCACTGCTTCCTCCGTAATAAGTGGCCCAAAGGCGCACACCAGCATTAGTAAATTTTAAGATAAAGACATCAAATCCTCCAGCTTTAGTTGCCTGAAAATAAGTTCCACCTGCGGGATTTTGAGTAGGGAGATTGTTGGAAGAAGTCCAACCCGCTACAAACACATTGCCTCCTGTATCGGTGGTGATGGAATGAGCCCAATCAGCGCTGCTTCCCCCGTAATAAGTAGCCCATATGCACACACCGGAATTATTGAATTTCAAAATAAAGACATCATCTCCTCCTGCATTAGTTCCGTTAAAATAGGCTCCTGCTCCGGGATTTTGGGTGGGGAAATTGCCGGAAGCAGTCCAACCCGTTATAAACACATTACTTCCTGCATCGGTTGCCGTGTAATGAGTCATTTCATCACCGCTTCCCCCGTAATAAGTAGCCCAGAGGCACACACCGGCATTATTGAATTTTAAAATAAAGGCATCCAGGCCTCCAGCATTAGCTCCCTGAAAATAAGCTCCTGCTCCGGGATTTTGGGTGGGGAGATTGTTGGAGCTAGTGATGCCCGCTAAAAACACATTGCCCGATGCATCGGTGGCAATAGATTCAAAATAATCAAATCCGCTTCCTCCATAATAAGTTGCGAAAAGGCGCACACCGGTATTATTGAATTTCAAAATAAAACCATCCTGGCCTCCAGCATAAGCTCCCTGAAAATAAGCTCCTGCTCCTGGATTTTGGGTGGGGAGATCGTTGGAGCCAGTGATACCTGCTACAAACACGTTGCCAGATGGATCAGTGGCGACGGACCAAGCCCCATCACCTCCGGTTCCTGCGTAAAAAGTAGACCAAAGGAGTAGTCCGGTATTATTGAATTTCAAAATAAACGCCGCACCTGTTGCTCCACCAGTTCCCTGAAAATAAGATAGCCCTCCGGGATTTTGGGTGGGAAGATCTGTAGAACTTGTGTAACCTACTACAAACACATTGCCATTGTTATCCGTTTCAATTGACATTGGACCATCAATAGAATTTCCCCCATAAAAGGTAGCCCAGATAAGTTGGGGGTCAATAATTAAATCAGATGTGAGACCTGCCTGTCCGGCAGGCAGTTGAGAAATATGAGGAAAATCAAAGTCAATGGTAATGTCATAGCCTCCATATATGTTTAATTCGGTGGAGAGAAGTTTGAATTTGCTTTCAATCATCTCACCTCGCCCTTCTTCAAAGGAGAGGGAGGAACCATTACTTAGAAAACTTTCTGGAGCCTGTTCGGTTAACTTGCCATGTTTAGTTTGTATTTCAATATTACCATCATCAGTTATTTTTAGTTTTTTACGCGAGCTGTAAACCAGTTCAATGTCTCTCGGTTTTGCACCCGGGTGTACAACAAAATCGTATTTAAAACCTTTTATATTGCTGTTATAGAGTACCCAGTCAATACCCGGGTAAATATCTTTAATGGTGATTTGTTGAAATGTATGTACATCTGTAATACCATCAGGGCAATGAGCTAAAAAATATTGTTTAAAATCAGTACTGGCGTTTTCTTTTATAATATTCTTTTTTTTAATGGCAGCTCCTTTTAATACCATATCTATCCGCTCCCATTCTACTTTTATTTTTTCATCTTTATATGCAGGTATTCCTTTTGCACCCTCTCTGGAGTCGGTTTGGGTGAGGCCTTCTTTTTCTGCTTCATCTTCTTCCAGTTTTAAAAACACGTAGGTTAAACCTTTTTCGGTTATATACATATCAAGCCCAGGTGCCTCTATTTTAAATAATACAAAGGGTACGGGGTTGTTTGCCATGTCGGTCATTTGCCCTTTGTTCTCAACAAACCGCGACTGATGCTTATGAATCGAATTATCTATTGAGTTTTTTTGTTCAGAAGAAATTTTTTCATTCTCCACAAAGCAATTTGATGTCTCACCTTTATATAATACATTTGGACAAAGGCTTCCGTTCATATCTGCTATTTGACATTTGTTGGGGGTGAAGCGGAGGCCGGCTCCCCTGAGCGAGGTCGGAGGGTTGCCTGTACTGACCCCAGCCGAAGTGCCACGATCACTTTTGCTAAACTGCGCTTGTTCTTTTTTGATAGCCTTACGATTGTCCAAATTGCCGTTAGCATATACATTTCCTGCAATAAGTATAACTGCAATGAGGGGGTGTATTGTTTTCATGAAACTATTTAATGTTTGACTTTGCAAAAGACAGGTGCTGTCCGATTAATATTTGCGGTTCACTCGTTTCGATACTTATAGTTAAATAATATAAACTTCAAAGTTCAGCAATGAGAAGTAATAAATCAATTACAAAATTGTTCAAAAGTTGCGGGTACGAGAGGGTATTTGTGGTATTAAATCGTTAGCTTTATTTCAAAAGAGTTATATAGATGAAAACCCCCTCTGATGAATTGTTTGCCCTTGTGAAATCACTCGATACGCATGAAAGGGTTTATTTTAAAAAATATGTTATCAATAACCTGGGTAGAAATTCATATATACAGGTGTTTGATTGTATTGATAAAATGAAAGTGTATGATGAAAATGTATTGAAGATAAAATTAAGGGATTCGATCAAAGGCAAAGGCTTTAAGTGGCTGAAAAAACGCACATATGAAGCCATCGTAAAAAGTTTATCAGATTATCATTCTGATTCTTCCATCGGCAGAATTTTACAAAATCTTATTCACCGTGCTGAACTACTTATACGGAAAAAATTAAATGTTGCTGCTGAAAAGACCATTAAAAAGGCCGAAGAACTTGCTCGTAAAACTGGCGAAAACGAGTATTTGCTGATTATACTTAACCTCAAGACACTTTATTGGCGGCGGGGGCGATTCATTGAGGATTTAGATAACTATTGTACCAATGGAGGATTTGATAATGAAATAAGTTATGCTAATGAGACTATTAAAATAATTGAATTGAGAAGGCTGGCAACCGAATTAGAACGTATCAATTTAAGATATTCTAATTTACGGGACAAGGGGTTTATCAAAAAAATAAATTCTATTTCAAAATCTCCTCTGTTGAGAAGTGTGGCACAATATAAAACAGGACGTGCAATTCCCATGTTTTATAATGTGCACTATTCAGTGGCGGGTTTAACCAACAAGTTTGATGAAAAATCATATTGGAGACAAATGGAGCTGATAAAATATTTGGAGCGCGATAAAAAATTGCTTCCATATAAAGCATATGTATACATTTCTGCCCTGTCAAATTTAATTATTTTACTCAGTGTATTGGGTAATAGAAGGAATGAAATAAGAATGGCTTTTGAAAAAGCAAGATCATTTTACCTGACGCTAAGTACAAAACATCAACCTAAAATAGTGCAACACTTATTTGTAGATTTATTTGCCAATTACATTGGACACTTATATGACACAGGAGCTCCTGAGGAGTCTATTAACGTATGGAACAAAATGGAAAAGAACAATGTGTTTAATATAACTGAACTAAGGTCTGAGGCAGAAATAGCATTGTACACTAATTTGGCTTTATGCTACTTTTCTTTAAAGCGCTATCGTGAAACATTGAAACAGCTTAATATTATAATATCTAAATCTGACAACAATAATCTACGCATGGATGTTCAAGGGATGGCTAAAATCCTGGTAATAATTGTACATTATGAATTAAAAAATTACGAATTGTTACCCTATTTAATCAAGCAAACTAAAAATTATCTTAAAAAGAAACATTTGTTATTTGAGTTTGAAAAAATAATGCTAAATTTTTTTGGGAAAGTTGCTCCTGTTTTAAGCGAAGGAAATGAAAAAAGTAGTGCATTTATTGAACTCAAAAAAGAAGCATTAAGGATTTTTAGAGATCCTGTTGAAGCGAAGGTGCTTAATTTTTTTGACTTTGTTTCCTGGATCGACTCCAAAATTGAGAAGGAGCATTTTGCTGATATTATCCGAAGAAAGGCAAAGCTGCTAAGCCGTTGACGGTGGTCCTCCAGAGGCCGTACCATTCAAAAATTATGCTGCAGGCGAGCTGTAGATAATTCTTCAAGGGGCAGTGAGGCTTAGATTGACGCTGCACCCGTTCTTATCTTTGAGATTGATCAAATATGCACCCGGGCAGAGCTGACTTTTGTACCTATTGAGATAACCATCAGGCCATGAGTAGGAGTAAGGGCCTGTTCCGCCTGCGCCGGTGATCATTACCCATTCCTTACACCCGCAGCTGGCGCAATTGGAAGTTCCCTTGGTAAATTGTCCTGACAATGGCGGCGGAGAGGTTATTGTTGTGGTTGAGGTTGAGGTACAACCTTTGTTATCAGTTAGGGTAACTGTATAAGTTCCCGTCGACAAACCGGTAACCTGAAACCCGGAACCCAACCCGCCACTCCAGTTATAAGTATAAGGTGAGCTGCCGCCACTTCCCGCTGCGGCAGCAGAGCCTGTCGAAGCACCGCTACAGCTGATATTAGTTGGAGTGGCAGTTGCAGAAACCGCAGGGTTCACCGTTACAGTCACCGTAGCAGTAGCCGAATTTCCTCCCGAATCCGTCACCCTCACCGTATAGGTAGTAGTACCCGCCGGACAAGGACTTATGTTTTGAGAAGTTCCGCCTGAGGCGGACCAGGAATAAGTATATGGAGCGGTACCACCAACTGGAGTGGAACTCACCGTAGCACATGCTCCCGGGCAAACCGAATTAGCCGAAGCAGTTACAGTAGGACCACTGCCGCAGGTAGTAACAGAAATATATTTAGTTACAGTATTGGTACAGCCCGCAGTAGTAACCGTATGGGTAACACTGTACACCCCGGCCGATAAAAACGTATAAGAAAAATTAACGGTAGTGCCGCTGACATTAATGGGCGAGCCAATGTTCCAGCTATAGGTACCCGTAGTACCGGTGTTGGTAAAAGTCACACCCGAACCCACGCAAGCCGATGGATTAGAAAAAGTAGCCGAAGCGGCACTCGTACCCG
>JACPDY010000077.1 GCA_016183775.1 Bacteroidota bacterium | reverse complement strand
CCAATGACCAGAGCGCTGAAGTGAAAACTCTGTTCAAAACACTGCGAAATGAACTTCTTGAAGGCCATCGTAAAGATCAACGAAACTTTAAAGTACTTCAGTATTTCGATTTTATCAGTTGGCTCGACAGTAAAACAGAAGGCCGGTCGTTTTTTGAAATCATTAAAAGCAAAGGAGGTACGTTTGATGAGAGAAATAAAATACTTTGACAATCTTAAATTGCCTGTATCAGGCAGTTCACATTTATTGTTTCGTTCCGCCAAACCAGAACTCTTTGACCACATTCCACTTCTCCCCTTTATGTTTCAGCAAATGTATACTTGAAGCCGAAAACCGACCCATAAACTCCCGTTTTTTAAATTCAGGCCAGGCCTTTTCGAAATTTTCCCTGGTGAGATCACGAAAAGCCACCGTTACATGCGGATGAAAAAATTTATTCATCGAGGTCAGCTCAAATCCAAGTCCGGTAAAAAATGCTGAGAAGGCGGTATAAAAGAGCTGCAAGGGCTCATTCTTTTCAACCTCAACAAAAATAACCTTGTTATTAAACTCCCCAAACCCATTCAGACTTACATTAAAGGGCTCACAATTTCTGACAAAAACGTTCACCTTGCTCTCAATCGATCTTTCAAATTCATCATTCGCAAAAAATGGAGGGATAATGGTAATATGAGGAGGCGATTTTAACGCGCGTGAACTTTCATATTTTTCAGTGAACTCCCGCTTGATCTCATCCACTTCAGCCGTAATATTAAACGGCGTTAATAGTGCGAAAAAATAAAGTTCGTTCGTGTTAACTTCAGCCATATTGTTAAAATCAAGCAAATGTCAGCGTTTTAAAGGAATGAAATGACGCTTGTTCTGCTATTTATTAACAAACAAAAGTTATCATCGTGCCTGCTCCCTGAATCCACCAAAAATGGGAACCAGTAAATTTGTGCTTTAGTGGCAATTGGATTTTGGCCACCAAAGCACTAAAGCCTGTCTACCGGACAGGCAGACACCACTGGACCTGGCGTTTTGGAGCTTTGATAGCAATTATACTTCGAGCGGGGTAAATTTCCGCATAAGTGTATTTAAGAGTTAGAAGCCGGAAGACTTCCGACTTCAAGCTTCCGACTTCTGACTTCCGATTCGCATTAAATAGTTGAAATACATTTTAACAGTTTCTATATCTTTATGGACAAATTCTGAAGGTAGGCTGATAAAGAGATTTGTTCCGAATGACAAAAAAAGGAAAACATAAAAAGAATAAAAATAATTCTCCGGAACCGGAAGTAATTGAGGTTGCGGAGAACCTTGAATCCCAATTAACGGAAGCACCCCGCTATTCACCCCGCCTTCCGTATATATTTCTTTTTGTCATTACCTGTCTCATATACTCCAATACACTTTGGAATAAATACGCTATCGATGATGCCATAGTACTTACAGAGAATAATTTCACAAAAAAAGGATTTGCAGGAATTAAAGACCTGATGACCCATGATGCCTTTGAAGGCTTTTTCGGAGCAAGAGGCAGCACACTTATACAGGGCGGCCGGTATAGACCCCTGAGCCTTGTTACATTTGCAATTGAATATGAGTTATGGGGACTAAATCCCGCATACAGCCATGGAGTAAATATATTATTGTTCGCTTTGACCTGTGTGTTGATATTCTATTTATTGAGTTTATTGGCCGGCACACAGCAAAGCGCCCGGCCATTTTACCTGACATGGCCTTTCATCGCGGCACTATTATATGCAGTTCATCCGATACATACCGAGGCTGTAGCGAACATTAAAGGCCGTGATGAGATAATGGCCATGCTCCTGGCCACAGCAGCCCTCATTTTTTCTGTCAAATATGTGAAGACAAATAAATTAAGTGATCTGCTTATTGGTGCGGCGATTTACTGTTTAGCCCTGCTCTCAAAAGAGAATACAATCACCTTTTTGGCTATAGTCCCGCTCTCCTATTACATATTCACTGATGCAAACAAAAAGCAATACATAATAGGCATAGCGGCATTTGTTATTCCATCTGTCCTCTTTATGTTTATTCGAAGTCAGTATGCGCCCACAGGCATTCTCCAGGAATCAAGCGAAGTACTGAACAATCCTTTCGCATTGGCAACGACAGAGCAACGTTATGCCACTATTGTTTTAACCTGGTTGTACTACGTTAAATTATTATTCATACCCCACCCCCTTTCACACGATTATTATTATAATGAAATTCCTTATGTTGGGTTCACCTCTATTAAAACGATCGCCTCATTGCTTATTAATGCCGGCCTCGCAGTGTACGGCGTAATGCTGCTTCGCAGGAAAAGTATTTTATCATTCGGACTATTGTTTTACTTCATTACATTTTCCATCGTATCGAATTTACTTTTCACTGTTGGTGTGCTGATGAACGAACGATTTATTTTTATGCCATCGCTGGGTTTCTGTATCGCCCTGGCATACCTGCTGGTACTGCAATTGGATAAAAACAAAATAACAGCAAATACCGCTTTGATCATTATTTCTATAGTTTCAGTTTTGTTCTCATTAAAAACCTTTACCCGCAATTCCGCCTGGAAAACAAATTTCACTTTACTGCAAACCGATGTAAAATCATCTCCTAACTCATCGAAAGCGCATACCACATTCGGCGGATTACTGATAGAAGAATCCGACAAAGAGCCCGACACATTAAAACGAAAAGAAATGCTGCGCGAATCGATCGACAACCTGCATGCCGCGATCAACATATATCCTACTAACTCCGATGCATGGCTGCTGTTAGGGAACGCGTCCTACAAATATAATCGTGCCGATTTCAATACCGCTATGGATGCCTACCTTAAAGCCTTTCAATACAAAGGCGGCGGCAATGTGGAAGCCCTGTACAACATCGCGATCGTGCAAATGGAAAACAACATGCCCGTTCTGGCAAAAGAAAATCTGCTGAAAGCAAATGCCCTCCGTCCGAATCAATTCAGGTGCCTGTTTAATTTAGCAGAGGCCTATTCCAAAGCCAACATACCGGACTCTGCCATAATATGGTATAAACAGGGCCTGCAATTGCAGCCCAATGAGGCAATGGCCTACCATAAGATCGGTGTGATTTACGGCAAACAAATGAATAAAATAGATGATGCTTTGCCCTGGCTAAACAAAGCCGTTGAACTTGAACCTAACAATATTGTTTACCTTGAAGATCTCGCGGTTGCCAGCGGCATTAAAGGAAATTTTGAAGCAGCTATAAAAGCCGCGGCAACTATAATACAGATCGATCCGAATTATATTTCGGCTTACTACATTCTTAGCACCTCGTATCTGAATAAGGGTGACAAAGCCACTTCTGACCAATATATGCAGAAAGCGCAGAGTTTGCAGGGGAAATGATAAAAGGTTTCGGGTTGTGATTATTTGTGAGCCTCAGTAAACTTCCGAATGAGTTCCAATATCAATCAACAAAACCACCTCTTGTCCTGAATGCTTTTCAATAGTGAAAATAATACGGCGATCATATCCACATGAACATGCCAGTAATCCGTATAAATTACCACTCAGTTTATGGGATTTGAGATTCGGGGAAAAAACACCCGCCTCCATCAAGCGAATTGTTTTCGCAATGGATTCTTGCAAAACAAAATTTCCTTTTACGAATTTTTTGTGAGATTTTTCAAACGATTTGGAGAGAATTATTTTCCGGCGGGATGACATAAAGAAACTATCAAATCGAGCTTAATCTTCCAATAACTTCTCCGGATGTCATAGGCTTTATTTTCCCCTTTACAAAGTCCGCCTTTGCGCTGCGGGCATTTTTTGATATCTCATTTCTCCGTTCTTCGATCTGGCGGCTTTTGAGAATATCAAGTACCATTTCACGGGAAAAGTAATCCAACCTCATGATCAAATCAAGTACCTTGTCTACTGTTGCTGTTTGCTTTTGCATATTCCAAAGTTACAAAAAAATCATCATTCATAGAAAAACACCTTCTTTTGAAGCTGTTCGTAAAAGGTGTCCGGGTAGTTTTCCTTTTTTAGATAAATCCTCCTCACTATTTACTAATATATCAAATGGTGCATCTAAGGCATTAATAAGCGCCTTCCTAATCTTGCCTTGCCAGTTAATTTTCTCCCTGTCCTTAAATTCATTCTTTGTAATTACCAAAACATCAAAATCGCTATCGATACCGGCATCCCCTCTTGCTCTCGAACCAAACAACAATACCTTAGCGTCAGGCAGAAATGCCTGAACTGTAGATTTGATTGTTTTAAATATTTTTTTGTTGCTCATTTACCTTACAAATAAATTTTACAAGTTTCTTTAATGGCCTCACGTTTAATACGTTTAGATTCATTACGACGTATTCCGGAAGTTAGTTTTTTCCAACTTCGACGCACATGACCCGCCCACTCCCCATTGAGAACTGCATTTTGTTTATTACCGACACGGATCTTAGACATGGATACAAATATACGAAAACGGGATCAAAAAACAGGGGTTGTTTAATGGTTGCCGAGCAGTGTTTGGGATAAATGTAAGCCAAGGATTATTTACCGGAGTATACTACTCTCCAATTCTGCCTATTCAATTCATCTAAAGTCAATTCCTTCCGTTCTAAAATCTTATACCGTCTTTGAATTTCAGACCAATCATTCAACTCAACTGTATCCGCTTGAAAAAATATATCCCGAGCCTTTTTTCTTCTTTTACTCTTTTTTCCCAATTAATGTTTGTTAACCAATAGATATTGTATCCTTTGGTTTTAAATAATTCTTGCACGATTTGCAATTATTTTTTACAAATTCATAATACATTGATGTTTTAATAATACTGTCAGGCAAAGTTATCATCCCATTTTCCTCGCCTCCATTTAGACTTTTAATTTGAGGTGAAAATTTGGTTATGCTTGTCTTGATTTCCAAATTCAAAAGTGTAGTATATTCTAATTTCGAATTATTAACGATTATTAATCTATTGTCAAAACTGTCCATTACACAGCCTGACATCATTATAAGAAATATTAATATTGTCAGTCTAATCATTGTAGAATTTTACGGGACAGAAATAGTTTTGGAATTACTTTTCCCTCTTAGCCTTCCCCTTCACCACCCTCAAGTCCACCGCATCCTTCACTTTCTCATTCAGGAGCGCAAGTTTCACCACATCGATCATTTTTTCAACATAATGAAATTTCAAACCCTTCAGATAAGATGATTTTATTTCTTCAATGTCTTTCTGATTCTCTTTACACAAAATAATTTCCTTGATGCCGGCACGTTTAGCGGCAAGTATCTTTTCTTTGATGCCGCCTACAGCCAACACACGGCCACGAAGGGTGATTTCTCCTGTCATCGCTATTTCCTTTTTCACTTTACGCTGAGTGAACGCGCTCGCTAATGCAGTAAACATTGCTATACCCGCGCTCGGACCGTCTTTTGGCGTCGCACCTTCAGGCACGTGAATATGTACGTTCCATTGATCAAACACCTTCGGATCGAGTTTTAAAATACTGCTGTGTGACTTTAAATATTCCAATGCGAGGGTGGCGCTTTCTTTCATTACATCGCCCAGGTTACCGGTCAACGTAAGTTTTCCGGTACCACGACTCAGGCTGGTCTCAATAAATAAAATATCCCCGCCAACAGGTGTCCATGCAAGTCCTGTTACAACACCAGCTACATCATTACCCTGGTATTTATCCTTTTCATGAGCAGGTCCCAGTATTTTTGCAAGGTCAGCTTCTTTCGGACTGCTTTTGTACGTATCGTTCATCGCAATACTTTTTGCTGCATAGCGCACAATACGCGCAATTTGTTTTTCCAATCCGCGCACACCCGATTCACGTGTGTAGTTCTCAATTATATTTTCAATGAGCGCATCGCTCAATGTGATCTGTTTTGCCTTAACACCGTGTTCTTCCAGTTGCTTAGGCAAGAGGTGGCGCTTCGCGATCTCTATCTTCTCCTCTACCGTGTAACCGCTCACTTCAATGATTTCCATCCGATCGCGTAAAGCGGATTGAACAGTGCTTAACGAGTTTGCAGTTGCAATGAACATCACTTTCGACAGGTCGTAATCAAGTTCCACATAGTTATCGT
The DNA here is from genome assembly GCA_016183775.1 of Bacteroidota bacterium. Taxonomy (NCBI): domain Bacteria; kingdom Pseudomonadati; phylum Bacteroidota; species Bacteroidota bacterium. The sequence goes on along the minus strand of JACPDY010000077.1, from coordinate 1,615 downwards.
AAAAGGTACTGTTTTGCTCAGGATCCAATACCTCCAGCAAAGCTGAAGATGGATCGCCATGAAAATCATTTCCCACTTTATCGATCTCATCCAATATAAACACAGGATTTGAGGTGCCGGCTTTTTTTACATTTTGCAAAATACGTCCCGGCATAGCGCCAATGTATGTTTTACGATGTCCGCGTATCTCCGATTCATCTTTCAATCCGCCTAACGACATACGAACGTATTTTCTTCCCAATGCTTCGGCCACCGATTTCCCTAATGATGTTTTACCTACACCTGGAGGGCCGTACAGGCAAAGGATAGGCGCCTTCATATTGCCTTTCAATTTCAATACTGCAAGGTGTTCCAATATACGCTCCTTTACTTTTTCCAAACCAAAATGATCGCGGTCGAGAATTTTAGAAGCCTTTCTCAAATCAAATTTATCGGTAGTATATGTGTCCCATGGCAGATCGAGCAACACTTCCAGGTAATTCATCTGCACCGAATACTCTGCCGCATTCGGATTCATGCGCTCTAACTTATTGATCTCCTTAGTAAATGTTTTCGCAACCTCTTTACTCCACTTTTTATCCTTTGCACGTTTGTGCATCTCATCTATTTCCTGCTCATTGCCATTGTCGCCCAACTCTTCCTGGATGGTTTTCATCTGCTGCTGCAAAAAATATTCACGCTGCTGGCGATCGATATCGACCTTAACTTTGGTTTGTATCTGGTTTTTTAATTCCAGCATTTGCTGCTCCTTGGTCAATTGCTCAAGCAACAGGCTGACACGCTGTTTCAGATCCGCAACTTCAAGCATCTTCTGCTTTTCAATCACAGGAGCATTCATATTTGATGAAATAAAATTCACCAAAAAAGATGCACTTTCAATATTGCGGATAGCGAAGCCCGCCTCCGAAGGAATGTGCGGAGAGAGTTTAATGACCTGTAAGGCAAGATCCTTTGCAGTCGAAACAAGCGCTTCAAATTCTTTATCGCCTTTAGCGGGTTTTATCTCTTCAAATGGCTTAATTGTAGCCTTCAGGTAAGGCTCGGTTTCTGTCAACTCTTTTATTTCAAAACGCTTTTTACCGCGGATGATGGCTGTTGTATTTCCATCGGGCATCTGGAACATGCGCAGGATATGCGCTACTGTTCCCACTTTATTAAGATCTTCCAATGTTGGCTCCTCTACCTTATCATTTTTCTGAGATACAACTCCAATGATACGTCCGCCTTTGAAAGCTTCTTTAATAAGTTTAATGGATTTATCCCGGCCAACAGTTATCGGAATAACAACACCCGGGAATAGAACAGTATTACGTAAAGGAAGAATAGCTAAAACGTCAGGGATCTTCTCCGCGTTCATCACATCCTCGTCCTCGGATGTGAGCAATGGAATAAACTCCGTATCGTCGTCAACCACCTGTGATAAATTCAACCCTTCAAAATCAAAACCTTTATCCATAATTATTTTATTTTATTAAGAAACTGTTTAAAATTTATCTATTTGAAATGTTATATGTCGCCCCTACAGGGCTTTAAAAATTATTTATTTTTTTCTACCAAGATTCCATCCCTACAGGATTTTAATAGCTCCGTTAGGAGCGAAATCTTGGTAGAAAAT
>JACPDY010000076.1 GCA_016183775.1 Bacteroidota bacterium | reverse complement strand
AGAATATGGGATATCATAACTACTGCCCCCAAAATAGGTTCCCAAAACAAGCTGAGGATCAATGGTTAATATCCGGGATGAATTAAACCTATTAATCTTAATACTAATTTCATAAGAAAAAATGTTGCTACTGTTCGCTTTATTATAAACAGGATTGTGACCCAATTTTTCATTCGGATCAATTAAATTGTCAGCACCCATAAACAAGGGGGATTCGTTTTTTTTTATAACAAAATTCGCTACGATACTATTTGATTCATTTCCCTGATAACACAATAGTTTTCCATCTGTTACGTGTCCTAATTTATTTTCAAAATATATCTCATTACTTGAAAGAGTTAATCTACCACTGCCCTCGTAAATAAGTTTTATTTGATTTGGATCAGCATATGGATGAACAACAAAATCGTACTTAATGGCTCCATCTTTTAAAGTGTACAATACCCAGTCAATTCCTTTATATGCCTCTTTAACAGTTATTTTTGTATATGTCCGTACATTATGAATGCCACCTGGACAATTAGCTAGGTAATAGTTTACTACACCCTCAGTAATATCGCCTTCGGTAAAAATATTTTCTTCTTTTATGGATGCGCCCTTTAAAACCATATCCACTCTACTCCACTCGCCATTTACCTTTTCATCTGAATTTTCAGTATTCATCTCATTACTTCCGTCTCTATCGCTATCGTCTATATTTTCCCCCAACTTTAAAAATTCGTATGTAAGTCCGGAGGTAGTAATCCAAATGTTAAGGTTTGAAAAAACGGTTTTAAATAAAACATACGGAGCCGGATTTCCATGGTCATCCTTCATTTGTCCTTTGTTCTCCTGAAAGCCAAATACATGTTTATCTATCATATCATCTTTCATACGAACATTTAAATCGACCGTTTGGTGATATGCATGTGCATATAAATTATTTACAATAACAAGTAGAAATAAATAGCAGGGTTTCATAACACCGTAGTTTCGATAAATTTTGTTATAAATGTAAATAAAGTGGATGCTAAAATCAAATTATAATTAGGATAAAAGGACCAAACTAAAATATAGATATTTCGGGATTTATATAAATTATTAATACCTTAGAATTATAAAACACATTGACGATCATGAAACGAAATAACGATAATCTACTTACTCTTATCCAATCAATGGATCGTACTGAAAAAATATTTTTTAAAGCCTACAGCAGGTCTTTTAAGAAAAAGAATAGAGATATGCCGTATAGCTATATTAAACTTTTTGATTGTATAAATAGTCTAAAGGAAACAACATATAGTACAGGACAATTGAAAATACAGTTAAAAAAAAAGGGGTTTAAAAATAACATCATTAAGGAGAAAAAGTACCTAACTAAAACAATATTAAAATCATTGTGTGACTATCACGAAAACAGCACCCCCGACAGTGAACTTATTCAATTAATTAGGGAAATTAATGTTTTAATAAAAAAGAGATTGCACAATCTTGCGATAAAAAAATTAATTAAAGCTGAAAAACTCGCGCTTGCAAATGAGCAATACGATTATTTATTAAGAATTTGCTCTTTAAAAACTATTCTGTTCCGAAGAACATATGAAGTATCGGCATTTAAGTGTTACATGAATGAACAGCCAAAACAAATAAATACGTATTTGAAGTATTTAAAAAATAATTACGAGTTTGAACAAATAGCAAACAAAACTCTTCTATTGAGTTCAACGCCATCTGTAAATGGAAATAATAAAAAAAAATTGCTTTCATTAAGAAATTCTCATTTTTTCGCTTCATCAAAAAAGGCACTAACATTCTATGGAAAACGCGAATACTATGAAAGACATTTCGCTATTTCATACTACACCGGCCAACATGATTCGCTTATGTTTAAAAGACTGGAAGAATGGGTGTCCTTTCTTGAAGCAGACAAACAAAAATTAACGATAAGGGCCTCACAATACATTACCGCTTTAAGCAATTTATTAATTATTTATGCTTTAGTGAAAAAATATAGCGTTTGTGAACTGCTATATAATAAAGCTCTTAAATTCTTTCAATCAATGTCCACAGGGAAGCATAAAATCCATAATGAATATTTATTTTTGCCTTTAACAATAAATTATATTTCTTTACGAAACGAAAGTGGTCATCCTGAAAAATCAATAACTGCTTTTGAAACCATCAGTGGAATTATTTCTATTCAACAACTACAGGGTGTTTTACGACTTGCCTTATGGAATAATTTATTTATTAGCCATTTCTTGTTGAAGAATTTCAGAGAAGCATTAAACTTTACAAATAGCATATTAAACTACCATACAAATAATAGCAGTGAAATAGAGATTCAGTCCGAAGTCAGGTTATTTAATTTACTGGTTCATTTTGAATTAAAAAACTACGAGTATCTTATATACGAAGCAAAACATACAAGAAGATTTTTAGTAAAACACCATTGTCTTACGGCATTCCAAAAATGTTTAATCAGCTTTTTCGGAACTTTTTATTTGTCAGCCGGAAACAAAAAGAAAGAGGTAGAAAAATTCATTCTTTTAAAAAATGAGTTAAGAAGATTGACAAAACTAAATTCTCAGAAAAAAACTAATCAGGAAAAGTTTAATTACATAGCATGGACGGATAGCAAAATACAAAATCGTTCGCTATTGGAAGTATTAAGGAATTAGATAGTGGAAAACCTGTATTATGCAGATGTGGCCTTTAAAATGCAAGCTAAGGTCAGGAAAGAGTGGGATGAAGATAAGGCATGATTATATACAAGATGAGATCACCGTATAAATAAAAGAGTCGTTGGTTGTTGGTTTTTGGTTGCATTTTGAAGTATAAACCCAACAACAAACAACTGACATCCGACAACCATTTTCAACATATTATTCTTAATTTTACATTCTTAATTTTTAATTCCAACCCCCATGGGACGTGTATTTGAAAAACGCAAGCACAAGATGTTTGCACGTTTTGCCAAAATGGCTAAAACCTTTACCCGCATAGGTAAAGAAATCGCAATGGCTGCCAAACAGGGCGGCGGCGATCCCGATACCAATTCGCGTTTGCGTTTGGTCATCCAAAATGCCAAAGCTGTGAATATGCCGAAGGTCAATATTGATGCCGCTATAAAACGGGCCACCAATAAGGATATGAAGGATTACGAAGAAATGATCTATGAGGGATATGGACCGCACGGTGTAGCAATAGTGATCGAAACAGCAACTGATAACCCCACACGCACAGTGGCGAATGTACGCCATTGCTTCAGTAAAGGCGAAGGTACATTGGGCAAAACAGGTTCGCTCGACTTTATGTTTGATCGCAAAGGTGTATTTGAAATAGAATTGGGCAACCGTAATTTAGAAGAACTTGAATTTGAACTTATCGATCATGGACTTGAAGAAATTGACCGGGATGAGAATAAAGTGATCATAACTGTCCCCTTCACCGAATTTGGCAATATGCAAAAGGCTCTGGAAGAAAAAAAAATAACGGTAATATCATCCGACAAAGAACGCGTACCCAATACGTTTAAGGAAGTTACATCTGAACAGGAAGCTGAAGTACAAAAGCTGATCGACCTGCTGGAAGATGATGATGATGTGCAGAATGTGTTTCATAATATGAAGTAAAATGTTGGTGGTTGTTAGTTGTTGGTTGTCAGCTATTACAAACTAAAAAATACAGGACAAAAATGCCATTAACCAATAATGATATCCTTAAAAAATTGCGTGTTGCCTTACAATTAAGGGATACAGACATAGTAGAGATTTTAAAACTTGTCGATTTTAAAGTCACCACTACTGAACTTGGCGCTTTTTTTCGCAAAGAAGATCACCCAAATTACAAAGAATGCGGCGATCAGATACTCCGAAATTTTTTAAATGGGCTGGTAATTTATAAGAGAGGAAAAAAGGAAGATACGCCTAAGTCTCAGGGATAACATTGCCTGAAGCGATGTCACTTCTCTATTGTGCCAAATCTTTTGGATAGCACAAATAATGCTTCTTCACTGTCTTAGACAAAACATTAATATTCAATTGATCTGAAGCTTCTGCAATATCAACCACAGAACCGTCTTTAAACAGAATATTGATCCGTATTTTATCGGTTCGGTAAGCATCATTAACGACTATACCTGAAAAAATAAAATAATTACAGTCCTTTTCCGTAATCTTATATTTCTTCATTGTTTTTGCACGTAAGTCTTTTATGCTTGCATCTGTAAACGACAGATTTTGCAGCTCAACATGAAACAAATGGCGGTTAATTAAACTTTCGCACATACGGGCGAGCACAGGATCACTATGTTTTGTCCACACTTTAATCGATGCCATTACATCATTATCGTCAAGTTCAGCAAAAATATTCAGCAAGTTGCTGTTGCTTACAAAATCACTCTTAGTGTATTTATTGTATAAGAACTCATGAAGCGCGGGGGTACAGAATAATTCCACCTTCCTTTCAGCCAGTTCTTTCGCACGTTTTAAAATATTCACCAGAATATTTTCAGCACTTATCACCGTTTTATGCAAATACACCTGCCAGTACATGAGCCTTCGGGCCACAATAAATTTTTCAATGGAATATATCCCTTTTGCTTCGATAACAAGCTGATTGTTAACTACAGTCATCATGGTAATAATACGGTCGCTGCTCACTACCCCTTCTGAAACACCCGTATAAAAACTATCACGCTTCAGGTAATCAAGTCGATCCACATCCAACTGGCTGGATACCAATTGATGTAAAAATTTCTTTTTGTATTTATTCCTGAAAATAGAGATAGCCAGCGATAACTTCCCGCTAAACTCCTCGTTCAGCCTATCCATAAAAAGCTCAGAAATATCCTCATGATCAACTCCATGCACTATACTATTCTCAAGCGCGTGGGAAAAGGGTCCGTGACCTATATCATGCAGTAAAATAGCGATTGTGGCCGCCTGCTCCTCTTCTCCTGTTATTTCAACCCCTTTAAACCGCAATACCTCTATCGCTTCACCCATCAGGTGCATGGCCCCAATAGCATGATGAAAACGGGTGTGCAAAGCACCCGGGTAAACCAAATTGGTCAATCCAAGCTGCTTTATCCTCCGCAAACGCTGAAAGTACCTGTGCTCGATCAGGTCGAAAATTATTTCGCCCGGTATTGTAATAAAACCATAGATCGGATCGTTAATAATCTTTCGCTTGTTCAACTTTTCGTTCATTAAGCAAAAATAGGTACTTTTATTGATAAGAAAGGGTCAGGAGTCGGAAGACCGAAGACGGAAGTCAGGAGTCGGAAGACCGAAGACCGAAGTCAGGAGACAGAAGTTAGATTAAACGCTACCTTATAAATCCTTAATCCAAAATCCTAACTCCTAAATTATTTTTCCATGGAAAACAAAATAAATATACTCTGGGCCGATGATGAGATCGACTTATTAAAACCGCATGTTTTATTTTTAACTGACAAAGGTTATAATGTTCAAACAGCCAACAGCGGTGATACTGCGCTTGAATTAGTTAAAAAGAACAATTACGATATAGTATTTTTAGACGAGAATATGCCCGGCTTAAGCGGGCTGGAAACACTTACAAAAATAAAAAACAGCAAGCCCGAACTTCCTGTTGTGATGATCACCAAAAGTGAGGAAGAACACATAATGGAAGACGCTATCGGCTCGAAAATATCAGATTACCTTATAAAACCCGTCAATCCCAAGCAGATACTGCTTTCTCTCAAAAAAACGCTCGACAACAAACGACTCATAAGTGAAAAAACAACTTCGGGTTACCAGCAGGATTTTCGCAACATTGGCATGAGCCTGAGTGACAGGCTTAATTTTAATGAATGGTGCGAAGTATATAAGAAGCTTGTATTCTGGGAACTTGAATTAGACAAAAGCAAAGATCCCAGCATGGCTGAAATACTGGCTATGCAGAAAACCGAAGCCAATAAGCTATTCGGCAAGTTCATTGAGAATAACTATATAAACTGGCTGAACGGAAAAGACAAAAACCCTCCCCTGCTTTCGCATACCATTTTAAAAAACCGTTTGGCTCCGCTGCTTGAAAAGGAAGGCCCTGTATTTGTAATGCTCATCGACAACCTGCGTTACGACCAGTGGAAAATGATACAACCTATTGTGAATGAATATTACCGGGTTGAAAACGAAGAGATCTTTTCAAGTATTTTGCCCAGCGCTACACAATATGCACGCAATGCCTTGTTCGCGGGTTTAATGCCATCTGAAATTGAAAAAATGTTTCCGGATTTATGGCTGAATGACGAAGAAGAAGGTGGAAAAAATCTGCACGAAGAAGAACTGATGGCGGCCCAGCTAAAACGCTGGGGCAAAGACATAAAATTTTCATACAACAAAATAACCAACCTTGCCGCTGGTAAAAAACTGGCAGAAAACATTTCAAATTTATTGCAAAACAAACTGAATATAATTGTATACAACTTTGTGGACATGATGTCACATGCCCGCACCGAAATGGAAGTGATACGGGAACTTGCAAATGACGAAAGCGCATATCGTTCTATTACCGTTTCCTGGTTTGAACACTCGCCGCTTCACCATATCATGAAACAACTCGCCGAAAAGAAAATCCGTTTAGTGATCACCACCGATCATGGAACCATTAAGGTGACTGAGGCCTCCAAACTTGTTGGCGACCGGAATGTAAATACCAACCTGCGTTACAAAACAGGTAAAAGCATGGATTATGTTAAAAAAGATGTGTTTGAAGTCCGCAACCCTGCTGATGCCTACCTTCCTAAACAACATGTAAGCAGCGTATTTGTATTCGCAAAAGAAGATATGTTCTTTGCATACCCCAATAATTACAATCACTATGTGAGTTACTACCGCAATACTTTCCAGCATGGCGGTGTTTCAATGGAGGAAATGCTTATCCCCTATATTACGCTTGAAGCAAAGTAAGCGTCATGGAGTGGTCAAATTAATATTTACGCTGCAGCCATTTTTATCCGTAATGCTTATTGAATAAGCGCCGGGACAAACTTGATTTAAATACCTTTGATTATACCCTCCTGAATTTGACCAGGAATAGCTGTATGGACTTGTACCACCCAAACCGGTGATCATTACCCATTCTTTGCAGCCGCAACCAATACAGTTGGCAGTACCTTTCGTAAATTGTCCGGATATGGCGGGAGGTGAACTTATTGTTGCTACAGTAGTACCGGTGCAGCCCTTTGCGTCAGTCACGGTAACCGTATAATTTCCTGCTGAAAGCCCGGAAACAGTTTGAGTGGTTTGTCCGCCTGGAGCGGACCAGCTATAGGTATAAGGTGATGTACCGGTACCGGGGTTGGCAACTACTTTCCCATCTGCACTACCGTTACAGGTGATATTTGTCGGGGATGTTGTTACTGTAACAGCCGGATTCACTGTAACTACAGCACTAGAGGTTGAGGTATTCCCTCCGGCATCACGTATAGTTACAGTATACGTAGTAGTTGATGCAGGACATGGATTTATGTTTTGTGTAGTAGCACTATTACTCCAGGAATAAGTATAAGGTGGAGATCCACCAGCGCCATTTGATGTTACGGCAGCACAAGTGCCCGGACATACTGAACTACCTGTTGCTGTAACTGTAGGCCCTGCGGTACAATTTATTACTGTAACTGTTGATGCTTTAGAATTCGTACAACCACCATTGGTAACGGTATGATTAACGGTATAGGTGCCTGTACTTAAAAATGTATACGAAAAATTTGCAGTGGTACCGCTTACATTGGTTGGTGATATAGGAGAAATAACCCAGTTATAAGTGCCTGCAGAACCGGTATGAGTAAAATTCACAGCTGTCCCCATACAAACAGTACCACCCGGCGATTGTGTAAAAGAAGGATCGGCGGGACTTGTGGATGGAGCTATAGTTGCAGTGGCTGTTTGACTGCAACCACCGGCATCCCTAACAGTTACAGTATATATACCTGCACTTAATCCATTTGCCGCAGTGCCCGAGCTGCCACTCGACCAGGAATAAGTATACGGACCGGAAGTACCTGTGGCGCTTACAGTTGAAGTACCATTCGGATTATTACAGGTTGTTGCAGTTGCAGTCATACCTAATGGGATTGGAGAAGGTTGTGAAATATTTACCGGCATGATGGACTTACAGCCATTGGCATCGGTAACTGTAACAGAATAGGTGATCGCACTTAAGCCTGTTACTGTAGCAGCCGTGCTGCCCGTTGACCAGGCGTATGTATAAGGAACGGTGCCGTTTGAAGCGGAAACTGTGGCCGAGCCATTGCCTGCACCATTGCATTGCAGATTTGTTTTGGTAACAGATGCAACCAGGGCGCCCGCAGATGTAACAGTAACAATAGCTGTATCCTTATTGCAATTCATATCCGTCACAATAACACTATAGGTGCCTGCTCCAAGACCTGAAACAGATGGGGTTGTTTGTCCTCCCGGGATCCAGTAATAACTATAGGAAGGGTCACCACCTGTTGTTGTGGCGGTAGCAGTACCAATGTTGCCGTTGTTACAATTGCCTGTTGGTGTTGCTGTAGCGGTTACATTTAAAGCGGCGGGAGTACAAGCTGAAAGGTTTACAGAAGCAAGAAATCCATTACCGGATGCAAGTATTTCTCCGTTAATACCCAAACAGAGATCGTAAACTGCGGCGGTGGTAGCTGCAGATGAAATAAATACAAGATTGGGATCATATTTACGAACTGAATTTTGAGTTCCCACATATACATTGCCGCATGTATCTGTTACGATTCCGGAATTACCACTTGCACTTGTTACCGCAGTTCCTCCGGGGATGGCTACAGAGGTTATAAGTGCACCTGTAGTTAAATTGCGTTTTTGCAATGTAGCACCATTGGTAACAAAAAGGAATTGCCTGCTTGCTGCAACTAAATGCAAAGAAGCCGGCTGGCCTGCGGCGGCGTGCCCTGTATATGAAGCAAACCAATAGGTCACATTGAAACCGGCAGGAACATTAAGTAATTGAGTCCAAGTCGGGTTAAAAACCCTTACCGTCGCATTATTGGCCGGTTGCGCTGTGGATACCCCGTAGTAATTACCATTGGGAGCACGTATAACATCTCTCATATCATCACTTGATGTGCCATTTGCAGTATATACAAGAGGCATCATGTTTGACTGGATCCCTGTTACAGGACTTATAATATGTAATCGCGGTGCCCAGGAACCTGTAAGATATAAAGTTGTAACTCCGCAGTCAATCAACAAGCGGTATGGCTCAACTTCACCAATATCACCTACCCAAACAACAGTACCAGCGGGGGTAAGTTTAATAATGGTTTTATTTCCGGTCGGGGCACAGGCCGATGAACCACCATCAAAATAAATATTTCCCTGGGCATCAACCTTCAAATCATTGCCATAATATCCATCAAAACGGGAACATCCATTTGGTATAGGTGTATACGTCCATTGTAATACTCCTGTTGGTGAAAATTTCTGCACAATAAGAACTCCGCTCGCTCCGGCACCGCCTGAAATATACACATTGCCAATTGCATCCTTCTCAACCTCAAGCGCCTTATTGGAAGCAGGCATAGTAACACCGACTGTCCAGGGGTCAATAATAATAGTTGATTGTTCACCCTGCGCGGAAGCTTTGGCTGACAATTGGTTGTTGGTTATTGGTTGTTGGGAAGCCGAAGTCTTTAGTGTAAACGAAACAATATTATTATCTAAAGAGAAAGCTGAAGGAATAACCGATCTTTTTGATTTGCTTGTGCCCTTCAGATCATAAAAGGTAAACGGAGCATGGTCAATAATATCACCTAAAGCGGTAACAAGATGAATATTCCCATCAGCATCCTTATAGATCTTATCAGCACCTGAATACTTCATCTGAATTTTTGAAGGATCGGCACCGGGATGAAGGATCAATGAATACTTAATTCCCGATGTTATGTTTAACGGAGTCGAAACATCATGAAAAATATATTCAACATCAATATTCGGGTAAAGATTTCTATATATCAGTTTTTTATATCCAGCTGCTTTATAAAATTCCTTCCCATCTCCGTATGTATAATATTCAGGAACAATATCCTCTGCCTGGACATTAACATCCGGATTAGCATTCAGCCACTCCATATTTACAGCATAAATTGTAGTCTTTGCAGTCTCTTCAAGTTTTCGTTCAAACTCACCGGGCTTTTCTTCTCTCCCTCCCTGTTTTTCATTTTCGATCTCAGCTAATAATTCTTTTGAATATTCTCTTATATCATATCGAAATGTTAATCCTTTGGAAGAAAAATAGATCTCCTGACCTGAACTGATTATTCCATAGGAAATTGCAGACGGCAAATTATCTTTACCCATGCCTTCACCTGACTTCGGCAGGCGGGTATCAAACTGGCCTTTATTTTCTATAAAAACTTTGTTCTGAAAAATATCATTCCTGCTCCATCCGGAAGAAGATGCGGAAGAGAAAGCTATAACGGACTGGGCTGGCAGGGCTGTATTAAATGCTATAGCTTGTATAATAAAACCTGCTATTACTATGGATGTAAGGTGTTTCACTATAGCTTAATACCTTTATGTAAAACTTAATGAGCATTAAGTTAGATAATTTCATAAGAAATATCAAATACTTTTTTATTGGTATATTTATATTCAAGTAAACACATATTTATTACAAATTGTTAATTATCAGTATTTAAGTCATTAAATATGTTAGCTATCTTATGAAGCGATCTCCCAATCTATTTGAACTGATCCACTCCCTTAAACAAAGTGAAAAGCGCTATTTTAAAGTGTATAGCTCTCTTCATGTAAAGCGTGAAGCGAATAATTATGTCGCTTTGTTCGATGCATTCGACAAGCAAAAAATATATAATGAAAAAGAATTACTTAAAAAATATAAACACGAACCTTTCAGCCGCAACTTTCGTTTCGCCAAGCATTACCTGTACCGCCTTATACTGAAAAGCATGCGCATATATCATGCAGGCAGCACCGTTGAATCGGAAATTCAGAATACTATTCAGGATATTAATTACCTGAATCAAAAAGGACTATATGCCCATTCCTCAAAACTGCTTGCAAAAGCAAAAAAAACAGCTGCTGAATTTGAAAAACATTTCTCCATGCTTGAGCTGCTTCGTATCGAGCCAAAGATATTTACAATAAGCAAATGCGGCAGATGGAAAATTTATCGAACGTTATCAGCTATCAATGGTTGTCGGATAAATTATTTGCGCTGACAAGGTTAGTCGGACAGGCAGCCGGTAAAAAAACCAGTGTAAAGTATGCACAGATTCTTGCACACCCTCTCCTCCGGGATGAAAAATACGCAACCACAGATACTTCTAAAGTATTGTTTCACCAGGTCTTTGCAACTTATTACTTCTACATAAAGGATTATTACAAGTCCAACGATCATAGCCGGAAAATAATTTCTATTATAGAAAATAAGGGGACAGATATAATGAGTAATCCTTTGGAATACCTGATCTTCTTATCCCGGCTGATAGTTTCACATGAAACTATAGGGAACAGGGCTATTGTATGGGAATTGATCCAAAAGACCCGTTCAATAATAAAGGAAATAAAAACAGATATTCCCATCAATACACTTATGCACATCTATGGACAGGAGCATTCTTTTTATTTTCATACCGGACAATTTCAAAAAGCGCTGGATATGATACCGCAATTTAACATGGCACTTGAAAAAGGAAAGAAGGAAATACCCCTGGAGATACCCGCACTCCTGCACTATAATTTTGCATATATAAATTTTGTCATAGGTAATTACAAGGAATCACTGATGTGGATCAACCAGATATTAAAGCAGAAACGTTCTGTTGTCCGCAAAGACATCCTGAAGGTAACACAACTATTAAACCTGATGGTACACATTGAACTTGAAAACAATGATTATTTAGAAAATCTGTCCTTATCGCTGCATCGTATGCTAATTAAGGAAAATGCTTTGGGGAAGTTTGAAAAAATAATTATCGAATTGGTTTCAAAACAACTTTCATTTATTGGTTCACGCGATGAAAAGATCGTCCTTTTTAAAGAAATTTACAGCGAACTAAAAAAAGTGCTCAAAGATCCGGCAGAAAACCAAAAACTTGAACACCTCGATCTGGTCTCCTGGCTGGAGAGCAAAATAAAGGGTAAAACTTTTAGTGAGATCATGAAAAGAAAAGCAAGATCAGGCGATAATTGATCGTCCTTTGTCAGGATCACACTCAGGGAGCCGTAATACTGACATTTATGCTACAACCATTTTTATCTTTAACATTTATAGACTGTACTCCCGGGCAAAGTTGATTTTTATACCGGTTGACATATCCATCCGGCCATGTATAAGTATATGGACTCGTTCCTCCCGTAGCCGTGGTCATTACCCATTCCTTACAGCCACAACCTGCACAGTTAGCTGTTCCTTTTACAAATTGTCCTGTCAGGGGTGTTGGTGAAACTATCGCAGTTGTTGATGTCGAAGTACACCCCTTATTATCAGTAACTGTAACGGTATAATTACCCGATGTAAGACCAGTAGCCGTTGGAGTAATTTGTCCATTACTCCAGTTATAGGTAAATGGAGCCGTTCCGCTACCTGCAGTAGCCAAGACGCTGCCATTGGCTCCGCCATTACAACTTATGTTTGTTGCCGTTGCTGTTACACTGACGACGGGGTGAACCGTGACGACGGCGGTACTTGTAGCTGTAGCTCCCACGGCATCGGTTATTGTTAATGTATATGTTGTTGTCGCAACCGGACAAGGGCTTATATTTTGTGTCGTGGCGCTGTTACTCCACAGGTATGTATATGGACTGGTGCCACTGCTCGCACTTGATGTTACAGTGGCGCAAGCACCTGGGCAGACCGAACTACCCGTAGTTGTTACAACAGGTCCCGTGCAATTGACAACGGTAATGGTAGTGGATTGAGTCGCGGAACAACCTCCGCTTGGGTAGCTTACATTATGGTTAACCGTATATGTGCCTGCTGAAGTAAAAGTATAAGCGAAATTCAAAAAACTCGAAGTGAAATCAGTAGCATTGCCTGATACAACAGGTCCCTGACCGGGAATACTCCACTTATGTGATACAAGGGTACCTGTTGTCCCTGTATTGGTAAAGTTTACAGTAGTGCCCACGCAAATAGTTCCTGTTGGGGATTGTGTGAATGTGGCATTGGCAGGGTTTGGGCCGTTAGTTATGGTGACCGATTTAGTAGTTGTACATCCATTCGCATCGGTGACGGTTACTGAATAGGTGGCAGTTGTTAAACCTGTTGTTGTTGGACCAGCCTGCGCGTTGCTCCAACTGTAATTATAGGAAGGAGTGCCGCCATTTACTGAAATAACTGTTGCCTGTGCGGTAGTTGTACATGCAGTAGTCTTATCAGTCTGGATCGTTAAAGGAGCATATGCCGGTAGCGTACTTACTATTGTTTGAATACAACCGCTCGCATCTGTGACGGTGGCAGTATAAGTACCGGCAGCTAACCCGGTTGCTGTTACTGCTGTTTGCCCGTTGCTCCAGGCGTAAGTGTAGCCCGGGTTTCCTCCTGACACATTGAGTGTTATGCTACCTGCACTACCTCCGGCGCAACCACTGTATTTGGTAGTGTAACGTACGTTTATATTATTCGTGATCGTAATGACTTTGAAAGTTGAACACCCATTCGCATCCGTTGCTGTTACTGTATAACTTCCCGCCGCAAGCCCGGTTAAAGCAGCAACTGTTTGCCCATTACTCCATAAATAAGTGTAGGGTGAACTGCCGCTGCCTGCAGTTATTGCAGCTGTACCCGAGTTTGAACACGCATTGGTTTGAGTACTTGTTAATGAGATCCCACCTACACCACCTGTAACTGATACAGAAATAACATCCAAAAAGGTACATCCAAAAGCAATGGTCACAGTATATGTACCGGGGCAAAGGCCTGTAGCTGTTTGTGTAACCTGTCCGCCCGCACTCCACAAATAATTATAACCGGCAGGGTCACCGCAAGGATGGGCCGTTGCCGTTCCGTCGCACGAATTACATACCGAAGCAGGTGTTGAGGTCGCGGTTGGCGGAGGCAATGCAGGAACATCCATTTCCGCGACAAAAGCAACACCGCTGGCATACAATTTATTATTCGGACCAAGTTTTACATCATAACAGGTATTCGCGACGGGATAGGTAGCGATTTGTACAAGTGAAGAATTATACGCCTTTATTACATTCCCAACCCCTGCATAAACGTTATCGCATTTATCTGCCGACAAACCACCTGTGGCAAACATCGTTCCGCCTGTAGTGACTTGCGCGATAAATGCCCCTGTATTTTTATTCCATTTTTTCAGCACACTGCCATCATATGTGTAAAGAAATCTTGAGCCGCAGGCCATTCCGTTGAATCCGTTATCGAATCCTCCTATTGCGGTAGGCGTGTATGCAACACTTGATATCTCAATAAAAGTATGTCCATTGGCCAGAGGCCCCCAGGTTCGTGGTAAAAGATTAGGTATAGGCAGTTTCACTGTCATATTGTCAAAATTTCCCGGATCACCCTGGCTTCTGGCCGTTGCCATATAACAAAAAGCATTGTTCGGATCAACGGTAAGCAAAGCTACATCATGCAGCGGACCCACCGCGGAGTATGAATTTACCGGAGTAAATGAAGTGAGAGAAGTATCGAGTATGCCTGCCTGGTAAACAGACGCCCCTATTCCTCCACAGCCAACAATTATCTTTTTAATGCAACGATTGTATTCACATCGCCACATTTCAAATCCACTTGGGAAGATCACACCGGCAAATCCCCCGGTTTGAACCCCCAATGTATTTACCTTTACTGCAAATGCCCAGCTTAGCAATATATATGAAGTACCATTTGCCTCATCCACAGCAAAATCTCCGTAACAATACGCCGATGCAGATGGAACAAGACCGGTGTTAAATATCCACTGAAGTACTCCTGCGCTATTGTATTTTGCTAACCTATATGATTGTGTTGCAGAACCTGAACCGCATATATATACATTACCGGCAAGGTCATAATTTACATCGTAAGCTCTGTTAACAGCAAAGCCGGGATTTGCAGTCCAGGGGTCGATGATTATTATTGGTTGATTGTTGTTGGCTGTCAGTTGTCGGAGGGTTGAACCGTTTAATGCAAATGAAACAGTATTTCCATTTAACTCAAATGCCGATGGAATGTTGACTCCTCCTTCATAGAAGCTTACAGGTGCATGGTCAACAAAATCGCCAAATGTTGAACTGATAATAATATTTCCTTCTTTATCCGTTTTCAATCCCTTCGCGCCATTATAGCGCATTTTCACTTTCGAGAGATCTGCGCCCGGGTGAAGTATGAGTGAGTATTTTACTCCACCCTTTTCGGGAAGTATGTACTCTACATCTATATTTGGATATAGATTCTTGTAAGTAATTTTTTTGAAACAAGCCACTTTTAAAGTTGTTTTACCATTGTCTTTCTCACCCGGATAAGTATAATAAAAGGATTGCACCTCATTTGCTTCTATAACAGCAGCTGGATCCGCTCCCAGCCATTCTACCTGCAAATAGTGGTGCTTTACTTCAACAGCCTTTTGATCCTCCCCCTTTCCATCACGCTCCATTTTTTCTATTTCCTTCTCACTGATAAGAGATATAAACTCATCATGCCTGTATGTTAATCCATTTGAAGAAAAATATATGTCTACTCCTTTTGAGTCAGCATAGTATTGAATTTTATTTTTTTCATCCCCGGCTTTTCCCTGCCTTCTCATTTCATGCTCCGACACACGAGCGTCAAACTGTCCCTTGTTTTCTACAAACACCAAATGTTCGAAAGCATTGCTGGTCCAACCCCTGCTTGTATTTGCCGAAACAGCACGCGGAACCTGACAATTAACCGATTGTACACCAATTGAAAGGGTGAAGAGAATTGAGAGTATGGCTTTCTGTAAATTCAATTGATACAAA
This sequence comes from Bacteroidota bacterium, assembly GCA_016183775.1. Classification (NCBI taxonomy): domain Bacteria; kingdom Pseudomonadati; phylum Bacteroidota; species Bacteroidota bacterium. The sequence goes on along the minus strand of JACPDY010000076.1, from coordinate 14,590 downwards.
TAAATTAGTATTTACGGCACACTCAGGGCGCACTCAGGTTAACATTTATACTGCATCCGTTCTTATCAACAATATTAACAGTGTATGCGCCCGGACAAAGACTATTCTTATATCTTTTTAAATATCCATCCGGCCATGTATAAGTATACGGACTCGTTCCTCCCGTAGCCGTGGTCATTATCCACTCCCTGCAGCCACAACCTGCACAGTTAGCCGTTCCTTTTACAAATTGTCCTGTCAGGGCTGTTGGTGAAACTATCGCAGTAGTTGATGTCGAAGTGCAGCCTTTATTGTCAGTAACTGTTACAGTATAACCTCCCTGTCCCAAACCTGTTGAGGTTGATGTGGTTTGTCCATTACTCCAAATGTACGTATAAGGCGAAGTGCCACTTCCGGTTGTAGCCATGGCGCTGCCATTAGCTCCGCCATTACAACTTATGTTTGTTGCCGTTGCTGTTACACTGACGACGGGGTGGACCGTGACGACGGCGGTACTTGTAGCTGTAGCTCCCCCGGCATCGGTTATTGTTAAGGCATATGTTGTTGTCGCAACCGGACAGGGGCTTATATTTTGTGTCGTGGCGCTGTTACTCCACAGGTATGTATAGGGACTGGTACCACTGCTCGCACTTGATGTTACAGTGGCGCAAACGCCGGGACAGACCGAACTACCGGTAGTTGTTACAACAGGTCCCGTGCAATTGACAACAGTAATTGTAGTGGATTGAGTCGCTGAACAACCTCCGCTTGGGTAACTTACATTATGAGTTACGGTATAGGTTCCTACGGAAGTAAATGTATATGACAAATTAAGAAAATTAGAGGTAAAGTCGGTTACTGTACCGGTTACAATTGGACCCTGGCCGGGAATGGTCCATTTATGCGATACCAAAGTTCCTACTGTCCCTGTATTCGTAAAATTCACAGTGGTACCCTTACAAATAGTTCCGGTCGGGGATCGTGTAAATGTAGCGCTGGCCGGATTGGGACCATTGGTTATGGTGACTGATCTGGTGGTTGTACATCCATTCGCGTCAGTTGCAGTTACTGAATAGGTGGCGGTTGTTAAACCTGTGGCAGTTATTCCTTGCTGAGCATTACTCCAACTATAATTATAGGAAGGAGTGCCGCCGGTCACAGAAGTAACTGTAGCTTGTGCCACGCTTGAACATGCAACTGTTTGATCTGTTTGAATTGTTAACGGAGTATAGGGCAACAATGTACTCACTATTGTTTGAGTGCATCCACTTGCATCTGTGACGGTAGCGGTATAGGTACCCGCAGCCAATCCAGTAGCTGTAGCTGCTGTTTGCCCATTACTCCATAAGTATGTATAACCCGGATTCCCTCCTGTAACATTCAATACTATGCTGCCCGCGCTTCCTCCTGCACAACCACTGTATTTTGATGTATAACTTACATTTATCGTATTCACTATTTTGATCACTTTGAAAGTTGAGCAGCCATTCGCATCCGTTGCTGTTACTGTATAATTGCCTGTTGCAAGTCCGGTTAAAACGGAAGAGGTTTGTCCGTTACTCCATAGATATGTATAAGGGGCAGCTCCACCGCTTGGAGCAGCCGTAACAGCACCAACGTTTGAACAGGCATTGGTTTGTGTACTGCTTAATATTATCCCTCCCACTCCGCCGGGAACCGATACCGTAATTATATCTATATCGGAGCAGGCATAAGCTATACTCACTGTATATGTTCCGGGACAAAGGCCTGTCGCTGTCTGAGCCTGCGCGCCATTGCTCCATGAATAATTATATCCGGCAGGATCACCGCAAGGATGGGCTGTTGCTGTTCCATCACACGCATTGCATACGGAAGCAGGCGTTGATGTCGCCGTGGGCGGCGGTAAGGCAGGAACATCTATTTGCGCTACAAAAGCTACTCCACAGGCATATAATTTATTATTCGGACCAAGCTTTACATCATAACAGGTATTCGCGACGGGATAAGTAGCGATTTGTACAAGTGAAGAATTATACGCCTTTATTACATTGCCAACCCCTGCGTAAACATTATCGCATTTATCCGCCGACAAACCACCTGTGGCAAACATCGTTCCTCCTGTAGTGACCTGCGCAATAAATGCCCCGGTATTTTTATTCCACTTTTTAAGCACACTCCCATCATACGTGTAAAGAAATCTCGGACCACAAGCCATTCCATTGAAACCGTTGCTATATGGCCCAACAGGAATATTCGGTGTATAAGTAATGCTTCCAACCTCAACAAAACTATGACCGTCAGCCACCGGTCCCCAGGTGCGGGGAAGGAGATTGGGAATAGGTAATTTAACTATTGCATTTCTGTTTGCAGCAACTGATCCTCCATTTGCTGTCGCCATATAACAAAATGAACTATTTGGATCAATTGTGAGAATAGCTACATCAACTTGTGCTCCAGGTGCTGAGTATGAATTTACAGGAACATATGAGGTAAGGGCTGTATCAAGCATACCCGCCTGGTAAGGGCCGCCCATTGACCCGGTACCCACTACGATCTTATTCAAACAGCGACTATATTCACAACGCCACATTTCGAGTAACGATGGAAATATTGCAGGCGAGTATCCTCCGGTTTGAATTCCCAAAGTATTCACCTTTATTCCCGCGGGCCACATTCCAAGAAGGTATGTCGTTCCGGTAACTTCGTCAACAGCAAAATCACCGTAACAGGTACCTCCTAAACTCGGGCCAATATTTGTTGTAAAAACCCATTGAAGGGTACCGGCGCTGTTAAACTTTGCCAGCTTATATGATTGTGTAGTTGAGCCGGAACCGCATATATAAACATTACCGGCCATATCATAATTCACATCATAAGACCTGTTTACCGGAAAGGCCGGATTAAAAGTCCAGGGATCGATGATTATTATTGGTTGATTGTTGTTGGCTGTCAGTTGTCGGAGGGTTGAACCATTTAATGCAAATGAAACAGTATTTCCATTTAACTCAAATGCCGATGGAATGTTGACCCCTCCTTCATAGAAGCTTACAGGTGCATGGTCAACAAAATCCCCGAACGCTGTGCTGATAATAACATTGCCTTCTTTGTCGGTTTTTAATTCTTTAGCGCCATTATAACGCATTTTCACTTTCGAAAGATCGGCGCCGGGGTGAAGAATAAGCGAATATTTTACTCCGCCCTTTTCAGGAAGTATATATTCCACATCTATTTTCGGGTAGAGGTTCCTGTAGATGATCTTTTTATAACAACCGGCTTTTAAAGTCGTTCTACCATTGTCTTTCTCGTTTGGATAAGTATAATAAAAGGATTGCGCATCGTTTCCCTCCAAAGCAACGGATGGATCTGCACCGATCCATTCCACTTCAAGGTAATGATGTTTTACATCAACAATTTTTTCGCCCCCTGTCCTCCCCTCCTTCTCCATTTTTTCCCTTTCCCTCTCGCTTACAAGCGACTTATATTCATCATGCCGGTATGCCAGCCCTGAGGAAGAAAAATAAACTTCTACACCTTTTGAGTAGGCATAATAAAGTATTTTACTTTTTTCGCTACCATTCTTAGCAAGGCTGTTCATCTCACTACCCGATGCAACAGCTGAAGCATCTTGCGTGTTTAGACCAGGCAAACTCGCGTCGAATTGCCCCTTGTTCTCAACAAAAACAAAATGTTCAAATGGATTGCTGCTCCAACCACCGGTACCAGAACCTGATGAAGCAAAGCAAAACAATTGAGCGTTGAGAGATAGCGCCCCGAGAGAAAGAGTAAGGATGACTGATAAGACTTTTAGTAATTTCAAATCATATTTTGTTTAAAAGCTTTACTAAATACTTGCAATGTGCTTTTAAGAAATTTAGTAAAGTTTGCGCTTAGTGATAGTTATGAAGATAGGATAATTGCGCATAAAATTCAACTAAATTTTTCCCAATATATAAACATTGGATGACTAAAAAAGTATTATATATATTTAAAAATCAAATGCTTATATAACAATATATATACTTTTGAATGGAATAAGCCTGACAAAAGAAAGAACATTTTTTGATTAAGAGGTTGTTAACTCACAAATCCTCTGACATACTCCCTGGTTAATTCCTCTTTAGGGTTGAGCAATAGTTCTTCGGTAGGAGCAAACTCAATGACCTCACCATTGTATATGAAGGCGATAAAATCCGATACACGCCGGGCCTGCCGCAAAATATGCGTGACCAAAACAATCGTGTATTTTTCTTTAAGCTGTACGAACAACTCTTCTATCTTCTGTGTCGATTTTGGATCCAGTGCCGAGGTGGGCTCATCACCCAAAATGATCTCGGGTTGTACAGCCAATCCTCTTGCCAGGCACAAGCGCTGCTGCTGACCAATTGAAAGACGGACGGCAGGTGTATTTAAACGATCTTTCACTTCATCCCAAAGTGCCACATCGCGTAATTGCTGCTCAACCAATTGATTTAACTTTTCCTTATCACGTATTCCATGTATCCTCGGGCCGTATGCAATATTATCGTATATCGACATTGGCAAAGGGAAGGGCCGCTGTGAAAGCAATCCCATTTTTTTTCGGATATGGGTTACTTCCGCCTTCGGATCATAAATATCTTCTCCGTCAACCAGCACTTTTCCTTCCACCCGCACATCCACTGATGAATCGTGCAGACGATTGAACGTCTTAAGAAGTGTTGTTTTCCCACATCCTGAAGGGCCTATAAAAGAAGTCACTTTCTTATCGGGAATATCAATACTTATATTCTTCAATGCATGATTCTGTCCGTAATATACATTCAGGTTCTGAACACTTATGTGAGGTGAATTGGCCATTGTTAAATTTTATTTTTAGAAAAACGTTTGCTTAATGTCCTTGCCCCGATACTGATGAGCAAGACAATAATTGTTAATACCAAAGCAGAGGCGTATGCCCGCGCCTGCACCTCCTCGATCGGGCTGCTTAACTGGAAAAAGATGGCGAGCGGCAGTGTTGGCGCCGGACTATTGAGGCTTGTCGGAATATTATCACTGAAACCCGCTGTGAACATCACCGAAGCCACATCACCGATCGCCCTTCCAAACGACAGGAGAATAGCGGTAAGAATTCCCGGAATTGACTGCTTCAATAAGATCCTTGTCGTTTCCAATCGTGTCGCACCAAGAGAATACGATGCATCAAGCAGCTCACGCGGAACGGTCCGCATAACTTCATCCATTGTTCGGATCATGATCGGAAGAACAAGCAATGTAACAGCGACAATTCCTCCGAGCAACGATGCCTTTAAACCGAAGTAGATCATGATTGTAAAACCAAATGCTCCATAAACAATGGAAGGTATGCCGAACAATACATCTGAGCTTAAGCGCGTAACACTTCCCAACTTTGAACTTTTACTCAGGTATACATTTATATATAATACGATCGGCAAACTCAGTACCAGGGCCAGCAGCGATGACCCCGCGGCAATATACAGCGATCCAATAATAGCATTCAATACGCCTCCTTCCTGACCCATGTAAAATCCCCCATCTGGAGTTTTTGTGATGAGATCGAGGTTGAATGCCGGAAGACCCTTCATTACAATTGTACTAACGATAAGGAAAAAGCTGCCCACTATGATCGTGGTAGCAATAACCATTAATATTTTAAAAAATAATTCTTCCGCCTTTCTCATTTATTACCTTATATAAAAACAGTCCAAAAATAAATAGTTGTATTTACCGCAACAGCAGTTGTATTAATTCATTCTCTTTTCTATACGTGCGAGTACAATACGCGACACGGCATTAAATAAAAAAATTATTACAAATAAGATTAACGCTGAAAAAAGCAAAGCCGAATCATACAAAGGAATAGATAACATTTCTCCGTAATTATTCGCTATAAGCGCAGGCAATGGGTAGCCTGAATCAAAAACAGAATGAGGCACTTCAGGCATGTTGCCGCACACCATAAGTACAGCAATGGTTTCACCGAATGCCCTTGAAACAGCAAGTACGGTTGCGGCGATAATGCCGGGCAATGATCTTCTAAGCATTACAAATTTCACAGTCTGCCATTGAGTCGCGCCAATGGCCAATGAGGCATCCTTCAGCCCGCGTGGAATAGTTCCAAACACTTCAAGCAGGATACTTATTATCAAAGGAAATATCATGATTGCCAGAACTATGCCGCCGGCAAGCACACTATACCCTGTAGAGAATTCGACAAAATGAGGCGCGATATGATCCTGTATCAGCGGAACAATGAATAATACGCCCCAAACCCCGAAAACCACGGGAGGAATTCCGGAAAGCAGATCAACAAAAGGTACGATGATCTTTCGAACGCGATGATGCGCATATTCTGAAATATAAATTCCACTCAGCAGGCAAAGGGGTAATGCGACGATGACAGCGATACCGGTTACCCACAGGGTTCCCATAATGAAAGGAAAAAAACCAAACTCTCCTTTAAATGGCTTCCATACTGATGAAGTAAGCAAATAACCAACAGACTTCAACTGCAGCAAAGGGATTGAACGCACATATAAACCCAAACCAATAAAAACCGCAAGCAGAACAGAGAGTACTGTGAGTACTAACATTGCTTTACCTGCGATCTTATCCTTTATTAATCTTATGCTCACAATTAATCCTGCTGTTTGAAATGTTCTTCAATATAAATTCCTACAAACCGACTTTAGTTAATTCCACCTTTAGTTTGGTATCCGACAACTTGATATACCCTGCCTCATTCACAAATTTTTGTCCTTCCGTTAAAACCCATTTTAAAAATTCAACTACTACCTTTTTCTGAGGCTTGTTCTTTGAAACGAGGTACAGATCACGTGCCGGCGGCGAAGGATATTTACCTTCTGACACAGCTTTAATAAATTCATCCAAAGTCCCATAAAAATTTTCATCGGCATCAATCTTACCGTTATTATTAACATCGATAGGAACCACAGTAATTCCCGACAATTGCTTTTTCGTTTTCGGATTATAAACATAAGAAATATTGTTAAAGCCGATAGCGATCGGATCTTTCTTAACGGCTGATAACAGTCCCGGATCACCATACACCCCGATCCCTAAAAGATCTTCCTGCTTCTTTCCGAAATACTTCGCCCAGCTTTCGGCCGCGCCGGCCGCATCGGAACGCGTATAAATGTGAATGGGTGCTGATATAGAAAATCCTGTTTGCTTCCAGTTCCTGTAAGTACCGCTGGCGTATATATTTGCAAAGGCATCTTTCTTCAGCCCTTTTGAAAGCACATCCCTGATATTGGGATTGTTTGAATTAACAGTAGCAACAACAGCGTCTTTTGTCACCGCGATAGAAAATGCTCCTTTCTTTGTTTCTTCCGGATAAATGTCACGCGACACAGCACCCAGGTCAACCATACCACCCAACACATCGGATATACCCTTCCCCGCTCCGCCCGCGGAAATATCAAACTTTACATTCGGATGTAGCTTTTTAAACTCTTCTCCCCATTTCACGACGATCGGGTATAACGCGAAGGCACCCGATACACTTATTGTACCCTCCAGGTTATCTATTCCTGAAGACGCATTTTCCTTTAAAGTAAAGGAAGAAAGAAAAAAAGATACAGCAACCGCTATAAGAACATGCTGCCTATATATATTATTTGTTTTCATGGTTAGTCACGCCTTTTGACGTGATGGCTATTTCATTGATTCAGTTTTATATCAGTTCTTACTTAAATATCGCTTTGAACAGTTGTGGTTTAAATGTGATCGATACATATGCCCATGTCGGAATGATCTTACTGTTACCGGCTTTCTTGATAAGCACTAACGATTCAGTAACTACGGCATAAGAAACACCCACATCGAGTTTAGTGTATGAGTTGGGCCTGTATATGAAAAGCCAGTCATTCTCATATCCCAGGTATCGGTCTGTGATCCCATTGGTTTTAGAATTAACATAATTATTCTGGGAATAAAACAAATGGAAATCGGAGCGCAGCTCCGCTTTTTTTCCAATATTTTTTATAATGAACAAATACGGATTGATCAATCCCGCATTGCCAAAATCTTTTGGTTTGCTGTTGAACAACTCCAGCGAGCCGTTAAAACGGTGAGCCACTCCATAAAGTGGAACAAAATTATGGTCGGATACATTTTTTACATTATTATCATCACCGCTGAATATTTCCAAACCCAAACGAACCGCCAGTTTTTGCGGGATGATGTACTTTATTTCGGGCTGAACGTACCAGGCCGCAATATTTTTACCGGTATTGCTTTTGCCGGATTGATAGTATCCGATAAACGTTGTGTAAAGTCCTCCTTTTGCAAACTCTATTCGTCCCCCATCCGTAAAGCGCTGGTATATTTTTTCCGGCACCTCGCTATCCTGGTATCCGTCAGCCGCGTTAACAGCGGACAATGCCCAATTGTCGCTTAGCCTATACTTAATATAATGCACTCCAAGCGTTTTATAATTGGAAAAACCTACAGGCATAAAATCAGTCCCGGCAAGCCTTTCAGTTGTTTGATTAAACGCAAAGGCCAGCTCAGAAGATAGTTTCGCGGAGTTGTACCGCAAATTCAGCGCTTCATGACTGCCTGCATTTACCCTCCAGTCGTTCTCCGCGAATAAACGCTGGTTATCAAATGCCAGTTTTTGCCGGCCGATCCTGATAGAAAAGTTTGGCGTAATAAAAGGCTCCGCATAAGCCTCAAACACCTGTAGTGTTCCTGCATTGGAACGCGGATCATCCCTGCCCCATACCCTTACATCCTGTATGGACGTGTGGAAAACAAATTTATTTTGCTGCTCATAAGTGAATAATAATCTGCTGCGCTGATTCACAAAAGCTGCACCTACAGTAGTGTCTGTAGGCAATTGCTGAAACCCATCGCGATACTCTCCCCGCGGCCGGAACTCCAGGTCGATCTTAAAAGATTTATCCTTTATGCTATCCTGTTGTCTGATCGCGTAATCCGCACGTAACGAATCTGCAGCCTTCTGCGATACGACTTGTTTTTTTATTAAAAAGTCAAACACTTCATCAGCTGTTTGCTGAGCTTTCGCATTAACTGCGGAAACAATTACGACAACCTGATATATATATTTTCTCAATGCTCTCATTAATTATTGCATCTGAAACAACAAACACGCGCATACGGCGGGCCACAAATATATATAATCTATCGGAATAGTAGACTATTATTTATAAAATTTTTTTACCCCTTCTTTTTTGCTGATTTTAAGGCTGTTTTGACTCCTGTTTTTTTCAAGCGATCCTCCCTGGCCAGAATATCAGCAAGGCTTGTATTGGTAAGAATATTAAGACTGGCGTCTCTTACATCCATAGCTACATCTCTCAAACCGCAGGTAGTTTCATCCACACATTCAACGCACCTTTCGTAAAAATTCAAACTTACACAAGGTATCAATGCAATGGGGCCGTCGGTTAAGCGCATTACATTGCTAAGCATCACTTCTTTCGGATGTTTGATCAGGTAATAACCACCTCCTGCACCCTTCTTACTTCCTAAAATCCCCATCTTCTTTAATTCAAGAAGAATGGCTTCCAGGAATTTTTGGGGGATCTTGTCTCGTTCGGCAATATTCGAAATAAGAATGGGACCTTTCTCATACTCCCTTGCCAGAGTTACAAGTGCTTTAATAGCGTATTTCGATTTTTTGGATAACATTTGATTGCGTGAAGTTATATATAAAAATCAAATTGTATAAATGAAAGCAGACCCGTATCATGTTATTCGAAAACATGTCCAATCTCAGCAGATAAGTAATTTAACAAAACTATAGGAAAGGGATTTATACGTCATTTTAGAATTAACATAACACTATATTTAACCGCAGCTCTTTTCACAAAGCACGGTCGCTTTAATAAAAAAAAATTGAAATGGATTTAGGTGAAATTAACTGAAAAAAAATATTGTCCCTCTTCATACCTGGAAAAGTTTTATTGTTATTCTACAAGCTATTTTGTACATTTGTTTATACTTATTCAACCATGAGTTCAGCAGAATTAAAGTTAAACTTACACCAACTAATCGATAAGATCCAGGATAACAAAACGCTGAGTGTTATTTATAGCCTGTTTTCTAACAGCTTTAATGTCAAATCTTCTTCTTTGTCTCAAGCTGAAAAGAGTGCTGCTGATGAAGGTATCAAATCCATAGAGAAGGGCAACTTCCACAAGCATGATGATGTGATAGCTGAAATGAAAAAGAAGTATCCAGACCTTCACTGATCTTTCCTATGTTGAAGATTATTTGGTCTGATAATGCTAAGTCGGATTACGATGAAAATATTCTATTCCTCTTAAATAAATGGGGCTTAAAAGAAGCTAAAGAGTTTGTCGATGAAGTTGATTTTGTCCTTGACAACTTGCCCCATATGGCTGAAATGTTTCCACTCAGTGATTACAAAGAAATACGAAAGGGACTTATATGCAAACAAATAAGCTTGCTTTATAGAGTTCAGTCTGACAGAATTGAATTACTAAGGTTCTGGAACAACTATCAAAATCCTGAAAAACTTAGAACCATAAAATAGTTTTACTCCCTCAATGTCTTATTAGGATGAACGCTTCAAGCTGAGTATTTATCTAAAAATTATATTTCACTCCAACATTTAAACCCCAGCTGCCGAAGGGAAGATCAAAGCGTCCTCTTTCGAGGGGGCTTGACTTATCGTAGTCTTCTTCCAATTTATTGGTGGTTGAATTTATTTTATATTTTATAGTATACTCATCCTTATAGATTGTCTTTTTTCGTGATTGCGTGAGGGTGCCCAGGGAATCAACGCCCTGTACAGTATACTCAAATGTTTCGGAACTTACAGGTGAAAATTTAAGATAGGTTAAATACACTTCAGTATATAAATTCCATTTGCCGCTTAAAAACCAGTTAACGCCAGCGGCTGCTGTGGCACCAATTGACATTGCACCTTTGTATTTTCTCTTTTCATTTTCATAAATGCCGGTATAGTCTCTATAATTGTATTCATTTGATATGGAAGGAAACGCAAACAAAGCTCCCATTTTAAAATAAGGCGTACGGGAAGATGCATTCGCTTTTATAAGCAGATTTGGATTTATGGCTAACATACGCGGATCATACGTATAAGTAGTTGTGGCATCACCGGAATAAAAATGAATTACATCAGTGGTTTTCCGTGAAAGACCATATAAATAAACGGCGCCAAGCTCAACCGAAAAATTTTTTGCAAGATTATAACCGGCAGTTATGTTCCCGTAATAACCTTTACCAAACGAACTGTTTAATACTGTATGCTCTTCATACACAATATCCACAGCCATTGAGTAGCGAAGATCATAATTCTCATCAATGCGCATGCGCGAAAAAGGCAAACCATAAGCAACTCCGGTTTTAAAATACCATTTTCCGGTTTCAGTTAGTTTTTCACTGCCAGCATTTTGCCCGAATAGTGCATTAGTGCTTATTATTGAAATGCTGAAAAATAACAGAGTAATTGATCGTTTCATATAAATATATTTTTAGGTATTTAAAGGTCACATATTATTCAGGCAGTCAGCCTGCTGGTGGTGTTGGACGGGACGGACGTCGCCCAGCGTTCTTATTTTTTTCAGGCTTTATGCCTGAATCAACGTTACATTGAATCGGATCCACTATTTTTTTTTTGTATTTGTGGAATCGACAGTAAACTCTTTGTATTCTATATCTGGCAACGGATCTATATATCTATTGGACATATGCCCTAATGTAAACCACCTATCTTTAAAGTAAAAAAATATATAACTTTCACCTGGCATACTTATGGCAGAAAGCCTTAAGCTATCAAAGTACAATCTCTTAATATCATTAGGTTTATATTTGTAATTATAATCATATCCTTTCCCCGAAGGTCTTTGAGGACGAACTACATATTCACTATCTAATGTTATTGTTGTATTATAATATATGTGCTCTTTTGAATTGTAATTTAAGGAAACCCGTTCCTTGATAGAATCTATTTTTGTCGTTAGCGAATCAATCTCTTTTGTCAATTTATAATATGTGATTTGCACCCTTGAAGAATCAACAAGATTCAATTGATATTTTTCTTCGAGATAATCTGAAGGATAAATATTTATTCCAGACTCTGCCATATAAAGGTAAGTTCCAACGTAAAAAAAATGAATCTTGCCATTTAGCTGACCAATTAAAAGTTGATTATAGAGTTTTGAATATTGATGAAGTGGGTAAGTTGAATAAATGTAATGCCACATGGAGTCATTTATGGCAGTAAAACTGTCAAAAGTGAAACTAATGTTATTTACAACTATGCTATCAATTAGCTGTCCTCTTGAGCGAAGATAAAAAACTGAACGGTTGTTAATCGCATCTTTTTTAATTTCCAAATGTCTTTTAATACCATCCTTATTTTCTTGAACTAAAAAGGGTTTTTGATTTAAACAATCCTTTTCAGAACTAAACTCGTCAAAATTAGTGTTAGAATCAATCATGCACATGAAACTAACATATGTCAAATTGCTTATTTGGCTAATACAACCCCCTGGCAATATGAAATGAATACAAACCAACAATGAGATTAGACCATTTGAATTTTTCATTTTATTCTCATCAAAAAATTAGCTCCCAACAATTACCTCCAATGAAATTAATCTGGGAAAAAACGAAATTCAACAGTTCGACGTATTTCAGGAGGACGAGAACCTCCATAAATATACAAGTCATATAAAGTAGAATTCGGTCCAGCAACAACTTGAATATTAACCCCTAGGTTACCTACTAAACGATTTGCATCAAAATAGCTTTTCATTTGAAAATTGGTGAAATTACCTCCGCTTGGATTTAATTCTTTTAGCACTCCTCCTGTACTTGGGTCAGTTATTAATACCCGGTCAGTAGCAGAATGAACCTCTAAACTAATTTTGGTATCGCGATTAATAATATATGGAATATTATCAGGGCTTCCAGGACCAAATCCTGAAGATTGCACAAAATGATCAGGAGGGGGAGGGCTATATGGCCCAGCAACCAATTCACTCCCCCCTTCATACGCATTCTGAGCAGCCAATTCTTTCATTTGATCATAATATCCACCAGGAAGCTGTCTTACCCGTTCCTCTTTCGCCCATCGGTTATATTCCATTTCCGCTACATCCCCTTCCCCTCCAGTTTTAAGCCTGCCATTCGCATCATAAAGGTCACTCAAATCAACATTCTTATTCAAGCCTGCTGCTTCAAATAATAAAGATTCATGCACTGCCTGGGCGGTTAGCGCCGAGTTTTCCAATCTATTCATAGTAGATTCAAAATTACTCATCCAATCAGTTCCACCTCTTCCATGGCCAAACAAGCTTGGATCATCCGCTTCCAGTAGTGGACCAAAAACCACATCATGGAATTGTATTTTAAGCAATTCAATATCTTCAAAAAATGAAGCTTTTGATTTTTCGACCCTGCCTTCCATATATTTATATGCTCCTCTATGATATTGTTTGTCATATGCATCTTCTACAGCATCTGCATACGCCTTTCGTCTTGCCTCAAATGAATATTTTCCACGTCGATAAAACCTATCATCATCATCCTGTCGTTGGATTCTTCCCATTGTTGCCTGCCAATCTCCTCCTGTTCCCCCATTCACATACCCACCTGTAGGGTCATACCCACTAATCGGATTATTTCCCATACCCACGTAAGCAGAGGCAAACTGCCCCATTGGATCAGGATTACAGAACCTGCCCAAATCAGAGTTATACATCCTTAACTCAAAGTTATTCCAGTTCTGGTTAACTGCGCTTTCTTGTCCCTGGAAGCCGAACCTATAAGTTCCCAAGTTGTAGCTGCGTCCTGGCATGGGGCCGCCGAATGAATAATAATCTGTACGAGTTACCAGTTGTGGGTTTCCTGATCCAATATATTTGAAGCTGGCACGTACATTTCCTAAGTGATCCGTTAGTTCGTAAACAATTTCGCCACTGGTTTTGTTTAATACACCGAGGCGGCCTGCCGCGTATAAATGTTCTTCAATTATACCAAAAGTAGGTGTGCCCGCATTCTGGTCGTATTCGTATACGGCCATTATTTGCCCGCCCTCGTCGGTGAGGAACCAATTGAATTTTGTTTTACTGTTGCTGTTGGTAAAGTATTTTGTTTTGTGTTTTATATTATTGTCGTTGTAGGCGTATGTGGAGGTGTTGCTGTTGCTAAAAGTTACCACATTGGTTTTGTTTCGCACGGTATAGGTTATTCCTGTAACGCTTTCGGCCTGGCTGGTGGTTAAGCGGCCCACGTTGTCGTAGCTGAATGTTTTAGAAGTGGTGGCTTCAATATCATTGTAGGTGTTAGCACCTATGGCATCCACTATGCTGGCCAACTTATTTGTATTAGAGGTGTATGTGTAACTGAAATCGTCCATATTCAAACCAAGGGTTCCGTTGTACGCGTTGCGCTTTAAATTAGTAATATTTCCGTTATCGTCATAATTTATCCCACTCGCTCCGCTGTTGCCCCATTCCTTGTAGTTCGCATAGGGACTTACAGTGAACGTACTCGTGCTGTTGTAAAAAGTTCCAAAGTTGGCTGTATTTAAACGATACTGATCATCATACGTATAACGGAACATGTGTTCATCTGTTGTACCTGTAAT